>CALQBW020000096.1 GCA_943328915.2 Singulisphaera sp. GP187
ATTTTGTTCAGTAAATACTTGGGATACTAATCCCATGTCTTTATGCATATTGATACTCGTACCATTTGCGACGGCAATGCCGGCGCTTTCTTGGCCACGATGTTGCAATGCATATAGGCCAAAAAATGTCAAACGAGCAACGTCTTCTTCGGGAGCAAAAATGCCAAAAATTCCGCATTCATGATGTGGTTTATCTTCGTTATACACGTGGTTCCTCCGTAGAATACGAATGTATTATAATATGAATTCGTGATGTGCATACAGAGAAGGTAAATTTTTCTCGAGGAATGAGTGGTACAATTTTTTAAGAGCAAAAAGGAGTCACGATGTTTGTCAATCAAAATTCTTTTCTCATCATGGCGCTGTCGATTTTAGCAGGGATGGCGTATTGGGCCAACCAAGGGGCATGGCATTTTGGACGTGTCGTCGCCCTCTTCGTTGTGGCCGGAATCCTGGCTGTGACAGGGTGGTGGGCTCATCGTCAGGCAAGCACCGAAGCAATTCCGACAGTGTTGGCGGGTGGCAAAATAGTGCTTGTGGAATATTACTCCGATTACTGAATGGCGTGTGTCATGTCAAAGCCCATCGTGGATGGGATCGAAAAAGACTATGCTGGCACCGTAACTGTCCTGCGGATTGATGCGCGCAACGCGGAAAATCAATCTATAGCCGCCCAATTTGCGCTCAGGATGACGCCGACATATGTGATTTTTGACCAGCATGCCGCTGAGCAATATCGCAGCACCGGTAGTCTCAATCGGGTCCAATTTGATGGATTCGTCTCAAGATTATTGGGCAAATAAGCGTCAACGTATACGCTCCGAATAAGGGGCAGAGGAATCTCATGAAAAGCTTTAGCGCATATCCATCACGCCGTTCGATGGTAGTCGGCCGGGGCGGTATGGTCGCCACAAGCCAACCGTTAGCCGCCCAAGCTGGCCTGCAGATGTTGGCCCAAGGAGGAAGTGCAGCGGATGCGGTGATTGCAGCCGCTGCTGTCCTCAATGTAGTTGAGCCAATGAGCACTGGGATTGGTGGTGATGCATTTGCACTCGTCTATGACGCCAAAAGTAAAAGTGTCAATGCACTCAATGGCAGCGGTCGCGCACCACAATCATTGAACCGTGATGTCTTTGTGCAACAAGGGTTATCAAAAATCCCGCTCAATGGTGTACTGCCGATTACCGTCCCTGGTGCGGTGGCGGCCTGGGATCAACTCATCCGCGCTCACGGCAAGCTCGATTTTGCCACAATTTTGGCGCCAGCCATCCGATATGCACGGGACGGTTTTGCCGTCAGTGAAATCATCGCCCGTGGCTGGGCTGGTGCTGAAGCCAAATTGCGCCTCCACCCCGATGCCACCCGGATTTATTTGCCCAATGGGCGAGCGCCAAAGATGGGCGAAGTGGTCGTCCAAGCCGACTTAGCACGGACATTTGCAGAAATCGCCCGCGGCGGTGCCGAAACGTTTTATCGTGGTGCCTTGGCTGAACGGATTGTGGGTAACCTCGCCCGGGATGGGGCGTATCTGTCAATGGCCGATATGGCCGCCCATGTCAGTGATTGGGTGGCACCTGCGACGGCTAAATATCGTGGCTATGATGTGTTTGAATGCCCGCCCAATGGACAAGGTCTCACTGCGTTGATTGCCTTGCGCATTCTCGATGGATTCGATTTGGCCAGCATGCCCGTGCATTCACCCGCATCGTTGCATTTGCAAATCGAAGCTATGCGTCTTGCATTCGCAGACGCAGCCCGATATATTGCCGACCCTGCATTTGTCGATGTCCCAATTGATTACCTGTTGTCAGAAGAATATATCGCCACGCGTCGCGCGCTGATTGATCCTACACGGGTTGGTGATTTTGGTGCAGGTCAATTGCCGATTTCACATGATACCGTATATGTAACTGCAGTTGATGCGGAAGGTAATGCCGTTTCGTTTATCAATAGCCTCTATTATGGGTTCGGGTCGGGTGTGGTTGCCGGAGACACCGGAATTTGTATGCAAAACCGTGGCGCGTGTTTCGTATTGGATGAGGGTCACCCCAATGTGCTTGCCCCTGGTAAACGGCCATATCAAACTATTATTCCTTGTATGGTCACCAAAGCAGGTGAATTATGGTCGAGTTTCGGGGTCATGGGCGGCTTTATGCAACCGCAAGGGCATGCACAAATGCTCGTCAATATGATTGACTACGGTATGAATCCCCAAGAGTCACTTGATGCCCCGCGCTACGAACTGCTTGAGCCATATGATGGTGATCGTACATTGGCCCTTGAACATGATGCTGCGACACAACAAGCGTTGCGTGACATTGGACATGAGGTCGTGCCGGCCAGCGTGGGTGGGTTTGGTGGTGGGCAGATAATCAATATGGTAAATCAGGTGGCGTTTGGGGGATCTGACCCGCGTAAAGATGGTAGTGCGGTGGGTTTGTAACAAGGGATTTAGGGGTAAAGGATGCGAACGGGAATTCGTGGTTTGGCATTTTTGCTCTGTCTGTTATCGATATGGGCGTGTCAAACGCCCACAACTTGGCAAGAAATTGTCCACTTACCTACTCCGTTGCCCCGGGGAGGGAGAGTTACGATTGCAGTGCCGGATGATGTCACAACGGTTGTGCCGTGGCAAGTGACGAGTCGGGCAAGCGAATTATTTGTGTCTTTGACGCATAGCGGTTTGATGCGGCTTGATGATCATGGGGCCCCCCAACCCGAACTGCTTGCCGATTGGAATGCAAGTAGCGATGGTCATGTGCTCACCGCAACCCTCCAAGCCGATCTCAAATGGTCGGATGCGACGCCACTGACCAGTGCCGATGTGGTGTTTACCTATACGACGCTGAAATCGTTGGTCGCCGATACCCCCGTGCTGGCAGAATTACACCATATTATTGATGTGCGTGCAATTGACCAACTCCATGTAAAATTTACGCTTGATGCACCCTATTCGCCGTTATTGACACTTTGGGCGCTACCGATTTTACCAAAAAACATTCTGGCTAGCCAATCTATTGCTCAGATTAATTTGCGTAATTTAACGACTACCGCAGGGCCGTTTACCTACAAAAATGTCAGCACAAATGGGGTAATTGTCCTCGTAGCCAACCCAAATTATGTCCATGGTATGCCATTAATTGATGAATTAGCTATCATGCCAAACAGTCGAGATTCCGATATGATTGCCGGGATCCGCAACGGTACTATTGATATTGCCGAACTCCAGGAAGCACCACTCCTCAGTAAAACAAACCCGGTGAGCAACACAATGTATCCCCAAAATATCTTTGGGATTGCAGCATTTAATATGCGTCAAGATCATTTGTTTGCAGATCGAGCGTTGCGGTTGGCCGTCCAACAGGCGATGAGTCAAACTACGACTCTTGGTATGATGCTACCTCAGACTTGGGTCAATAAACCGATTGCCACTCCAGCAACTGCGCTGATAAGCGATGCCCGGTCGTTGTTAGATAATGCAGGATGGGATACACGCGATAGTGCAGGCATTAGACAAAAATCAGGTGTCTCGTTGCAAGCAACAGTGCTCGCACCAGATGACAATCCTTTGTTGCTCCACTATGCTGATCAGTACACTGCTTTATTAAAATCACTTGATATCGCCGTTGTCCGTCACACTTTGCCGCATGCCGCATATGTAGCACAACTGATCCCACCGTACGATTTTGATATTGCGTTGCTTGAATTAGGGAATGGCAGGAGTAGCAGTACGTATGCCGATACATGGTTGTATGACCCCGACCAGCGCGCGTTGTTGTATGGAGGCGATAGGAATCAAGGCGCGCCAGATGTCCGGGGCTCACTTAATATTGCCGGCTTTGCTGATAGTGCGTACGACCAAGCCAGCGATAGTGCCATGAAGGCCTATGACATCAACGCGCGTGGCGCTGCATTAGCGAATGCCGCCCAACGAGTCCGTATGCTTGCGCCGTACGTTGTACTGTATCGCCCCACCACCACCGTAATCTATGGTCGTCGTTTGCGTGTGCTAACTGGTTCGTTACGATTTGATACGCCATGGTATGCCACAAACGCAATGCGTTGGTTTGTCCAACCATAATTGCATCAATGTACAAGCCACCGAGATCAGTTTTTTACTCGTTATATCCGATAAAACGCATGGCAGTGAGAGCCAATGCGCGCGCGACATGGATCAATTCAGCCACCGGCACCGATTCGTCTGGCTTGTGCGCCAGACGCACATCGCCCGGGCCATACATCACGGTTGGGATGCCGCCGTGGATTACGAGCAACCGCATGTCTGCGCCATAGGTCATTCCTTCGATGGCCACTTCGCCCCCCAGCGCTTTATGGGCGCCGGCCAACGTGCCGACAATCGGGTGATTGACGTCGGTTTCGGCGGGTTCAAACGTACCACCCCACCATTCGATGAGTGGTGGGTGGTCACGGAGCCACGGGTCATTGGCTGATGCCTCGGCCACGGCCTGTTCGAATTCACGTCGCGCGGCATTGGAATCTTCGCCGATGCCGATACCGTAACGCCCTTCGGCCACAAGCTCTTCGGCCACACTCGACGGCCAATTTCCCGCCCGTACCGTACCAATACTCAGCGGGTAGGGGAGATGATAATTTGCAAACAATGGGTGGCGCATGCGGGCGTTACGGCGGGCTTCGAGTGCCACCAACGCCTGATGGACGACCATATATTTTTCGATGGCACTGACCCCTTCTTCGCGGTAGCAGCCGTGCGCCGACAAGCCGTAGACGGTGATGCGTACATTATGCGCACCGGCTTGGGCTGGGGCTATCGCCATGCGGGTCGGTTCGGGGATTATCGCGGCATCGGCGGTGTAGCCTCGTACGATGCTGGCAAGAGTGCCACAACCACCGTCTTCTTCACCAATCACACTTTGGAGATGCAAGCGCCCATTGAGTTGGACGCCGGCTTTGTGGATGGCGCGTACCGCCCACAAGGCTGCCACGAGGCCGCCCTTCATGTCGAGAGCGCCACGGCCATACATGCGGCCGTCGACGATTTGGCCTTGCCATGGGTGGTGATGCCAATTGGTGTGGTCACCTTCGGGAGCGACGTCGATGTGTCCGTTCAAAATCAACGAACGGCCTCCACGATCATTCCCCAACGTACCGACGACACCTAGCCCACTAGTGCGCTCGATTTCCCACGAAAACCCGGGATGCTGTTGCAGTGAGGCAAAATCAATATCCCACACATCGACTTCGAGACCACTGTCGCTCATGGCATGAGCGATGTGGCGCTGGGCGGCATCTTCGTGGGCACCAAAGCTTTGGTAGCCTACGAGCTCTGCCAAAAATTTGAGCATTTCCTCACTATCGATGTGGTCCAGGACGCGTTGCTCGGATACAGTAATATTGGGCATAGTCTATTCCTTTAGGACATCTACAGACACTCCAGGTGCCCGTGTTTGATGGTGTGGACGGAGCCGGCTAATCGCGCAACAACGGTCGGGTCAAGCAGGTGGGACCCCCTTCTGCTTTGAGAGAAATCTCGTTTCCGCGGTAGGTTTGCACTTCACAGCCTGCATCGGCTAACAAACGTGCAGTAATCGGGTTGCAATCGAGCATCAAACAGACTTTGGGGGCAATGGCTAGCACATTGGTGGCCATGCTGTCGTATTCTGATGCAGGAATCTCGATGAGCTTCATATTGCGTCGTTTGAGTTCTTGATAAAACCCCGTCGGCATTAAGGGCAAATGCACCACGGCCATATCGTGATCGACCATCGAAATGAATGACAACAAATGTAAACAGGCTTCAGGGCCGGTGTAATATGGCAAATCATACGATAGTACGGTTACCCCTTTGGGTTCGAGCATGGCTTTGAGTTGGCTGACTGCCGCAGCGTTGGTGCGGAATCCCAAGCCCACGGCCAAGGTCTGGTTGTCCAACCAAATCATGTCGCCGCCTTCGGCACGGGCATCACCGGAGAGCGTTCCCAAAATCGGGATGCCGTTTTTTTGCATGCTGGCACCAATGGCGGCCTCTTCGCCAACCCGCAGTGGTTTGCCCATGTGGAGCAAGATTGCGCCGTAATCAGTCACAATTGTGGGATCAAAACAAAAAATCGCATCGGCGTGATCTGCCAATGGGGCGTCGTGCATGATGACCTCGACGCCGGCTTTACGTAATGTTTCACACAAGGCGGCATGCTCGGCCAAGGCGCCGGCTTGGTCGGGGCGTGATGTGTAGTGCCAGCGGGCCGGATCGGCATTGTAAAATGCGGATTCAGGTGTACGTAACATTACTTTGCGGAGCTGAGATACCATGTTTTGGGCGCCATATGTGCGAGTTGTCATATATTTTTCCTTTTAAAACAGTACCGCCCTAGTTTACCATGTACACATGCAGTTGGATGGATCAAGCGACACGCAGGAATTCAATTTGGAGGTCAATAATCGCCGGTACGAGGCACCCATGCACCCCCAATGATGTATTTAGGATGCATGTATCGATTGCACACCTCAACGCTTTCCGTGTGCCCTGTTCGAGACGATGATGAACTTATTGTTGCTTGGCTTGACAAATAATTTTATTAGTATTAGACTATTCCTATAATTCCTAGCGAATTGATAGTATTTAAAAACGCTTTAATTGTACGCATCGGGTCAGGGTTGCCCTAAAAACGATGAGAGTAAACCAAGTGGAGGATTTAGTGAAAATTTTTCATTGTATTGCGAGAATATTGGTAACTGGAGCTTTGTTCCTGATTGGATGCGGGAGTAATCAAGCAGGTTCGTTTGATTCGCAAACGGTATCTGCCCCAGACGAGGTAAGTGGGACGATTTCAATTTCCGGGGCTTTTGCCCTCTACCCGATGATGACCGTATGGACAGAAGAGTTTTCCAAAATTCACCCCAATGTGGAATTTGATGTCCAAGGGGGCGGTGCTGGTAAAGGTATGACTGATGTATTGAGTGGGGCAGTCGACATCGGCATGATCTCACGCGAGATCAAACCTGAAGAAATAGCCAGGGGTGCATATTGGGTTGCGGTAACCAAAGACGCCGTTTTTCCCTTGATTAGTATAAAGAACCCATACGCAAGTGATATTTTGGCAAAAGGGATAAGCAAAGCGACGTTTGCAAAAATATTTGTGACCGGCGAAATCAAGACTTGGGGCGAGGTGATTGGCAAGCCCGAAATTACCGACGAAATCCACGTATATACCCGCTCAGATGCGGGTGGTGCTGGTGAAATGTGGGCCAAGTTTGCGGGTGGAAAAGTCCAAGACGACATCAAAGGAATTGGCATTAACAGTGAGCCAGCATTGGTCGACACCGTCATCAAAGATGCGTTGGGGATTGGCTATAGTAACCTCAATAGTGTGTTTGATGTGCGTGGTGGAACATTAGTAGTAGGTGCGGTGGTACCGCCAATTGACAGTAATGACAATGGTCAAGCCGATGCCAATGAGCTTTACAAGACGACTGCAGACGCGATCAAGGCAGTATCTGACGGGTTTTACCCATCACCTCCGGCACGCTTCGAGAATCTAGCCACCAAAGGTAAACCGACGGGGGTAACATTGGCATTCATCACGTGGATTCTGACTGACGGGCAACAGTTTTTAAGCCAAGCAGGGTATGTCCCCTTGACGTCTGCGCAACAAACGGAATCATTAGACAAGTTGAAATGATGGTATGAATCAGGACAATATGGCACAAAACCCCATACAATCCACCGCCACTACACGCAATCAGCGTGTGGTTGTATCCCGTCAGCGCGCAGATATGTGGGCGCGGCGCGTTTTTTTTGTCATAACGGTATTGCCAATCGGGTTGATTGCCGTAGTGTTAATTGGATTGATCTATCGGGCATGGCCTATTTTGAGTCGTTATCCACTGGTTGATTTGCTGTTTGGGGTTGATTGGAAGCCCAGTGAGGGGCGATTTGGGTTTTGGGCATTTATCGTGGGGACGGTGTGGGTGACGGTGGTAGGGGTTGGTTTGGCCATTCCACCGTGCATTTTGGTAGCGATGTATCTCGCCGAATACGCTGGTGCCCGGACGCGGATGCTCGCCAAACCCATCCTTGATGTCCTTGCGGCGATTCCACCGGTGGTCTATGGCGTGTGGGGGTTGCTGGCGGTGGTACCGTTGGTTGAAACCGTACTCGGTCCGTGGTCACAACAATTACTGGGATTTTGGGGATTGTTTGCGGTACAGCAGCCGACGGGGTTTAGTGTGTTGGCGGGGGGCATTGTGCTCGCCGTCATGATTACACCACTGATTATTGCGGTGGTGTTTGAGATTTTCAACACGGTGCCGGTTGATTTGCGCAATGCCTCGTTGGCAATCGGGGCGACGCGTTGGGAGACGATCCGACGCGTCTTGTTGCCCCAAGTCTTGCCCGGAATTATCGCAGCTATTGTGCTAGGAGCGTCGCGGGCCTTTGGCGAAACCATCGCCGTGTTGATGGTGGTAGGTAATATCGCCCAAGTCCCACATTCGTTGTTTGATGCAGCCTACCCGTTGCCAGCCTTGATTGCCAACAACTACGGCGACATGATGTCGATTCCGCTCTATGATGCGGCCTTGTTGTGTGCAGCCTTGATTTTATTGGTTATTATTTTATTGTTTAATATTTTGGCGACGGTAGTGCTTAAGCGCTTTGTCAAATAAATCAGTGTGCCAAAAAGGTGGGATTATGCGGTTACAACCTTGGAATCGACGGCATTTAATTGAAAGAATCATGCGCTTAACCATGATTGGCTCTTTGGTGATAGTAGCACTCTGCCTCGGTGCGATATTATGGACGATTATCGTCCGCGGGTTGCCTGCATTGACGTGGCAAATGATTTCGCAAACCCCCAAAGGTGGGTTTTATATGGGTAAAGGGGGTGGAGTTCTCAATGCCATCCTCGGATCGCTCTATCTAGCGAGTGGGGCGACTGCCATCGCTATCGTTTTTGCCCTGCCGATTGCCCTCTATTTGCAAACGTATTTGGCGACCTCAGGCTGGGCGCAGCTAGTGCGTTTGGCCCTAGATGTGTTGTGGGGCATCCCTTCGATTGTCTATGGAGCCTTTGGGTTTACCTTGATGATTGTGCTGGGTGTTCGGGCATCGTTGCTGGCAGGCATTATTGTGCTGGCGCTGGTTGAATTGCCGATTATGACCCGAGCTATGGATGAAGTGATTCGCCGTTTGCCTCGTGATTTGGCGCAGGCTGCATTGGCGCTCGGTTCGACCAAACTCGAAGTAGCTTTGCGGGTGGTAATACCGCAAACGCTGCCAGGGATTGTGA
>CALQBW020000097.1 GCA_943328915.2 Singulisphaera sp. GP187
AGATGCAACGTTGCATCTCTCCTTCGTCATCTACGCCTTTTGGACGCGAAATTGTTTATTCCAAAGCGACTTCGACATCACGGTTGGTTTTGCGTAATGGCACTTCGGGCAATAAAAAGATAATAATCAAGAACGAAAGTGCAACCAGCCAAATTGCATCGCTGTAGATCTGAGTGATGCTTCTGGCAAAGGCACGTTTGATGGCAAATCCAATATCGGTTGCCGTACTGCGGGCCTTTTTGACGGCTGTTTCACGCGCGGTGGTAAAGCCGTCGATAATTTTGGGTAATGCAGCGGCCGTTAATTTGCCACTGGCAATACCTTGTTTGAGTTGGTCGGGGATCATTGGATTGGCAGCGATGGCAGCTTTGGCGGCGGGGTCGCCGTCACGCACGGCTGCAGTGATTTGAGTGGTGAGTGCATCAAACTGGGTATTGACGCTGTTTATCATTGTGCCTTCAATAGAATGATTCCCCGTTGAATCTGCGCTCAATGAATTCCGCAACTTGGCGCTATCAAACTGTTGTTGATAGGCGGCAGGCATTGTATCCAAAATGGGTTTCATTTCGACTTTGATTTGCGCCGTTAACGTCGTGGTCAAAATAACCCCGAAAATCGCAGCCCCAGCTGCTTGACCGAGTTGTTGGAAGAATTGGCGGTTGGCGACGGCGGTCCCCATATAGGCAAACGGCACGGCATTTTGCATGGCCAAATTCAACAACGGAATGGTGGGTCCAAGGCCAAGTCCAAGAATCAACATGCGCCAGACCACGTCGCGGCTTTTGCTATCGACGTTGAGTTGGGTCATAAAGTAAAACCCCAGCAGCATCATACTAAAGCCAAACAAAATAAATGGCTTGTAGCGACCGGTGCGGGCGACGAGTTGGGATGCGACGATACTGCCGACCACGAAGCTGAGCATTAATGGGATCTGGGCAGTGCCAGATTCGGTGGCACTTACACCCGACACATTGACCAAAAACAACGATAAGAACAAAAATGCGCCAAAAAACGCCGCACCATTTAAGAACGACGACAGCATCGTAACGCTAAAAATCTGATTTTTGAAGAGTGAGAGTTTGATGATTGGCGAAGCGGCTTTGGTTTCGGCATAGATAAACAATGCGCCAAAGACTGCCGCCATTGTAAAGAGTCCGATAATAACCGGGGAATCCCAGGCATGGACTTCCTTGTCGAGCGTCAGTGCCAGCAATAACGGTACTACAGACAAAACGAGGGTACCTGCGCCTGCCCAGTCGATGGCCGCTTTGATCCCACTGGCCAAGGTTGGCATGGTGCGCAAAATAAAGATAAAAGCCAAAATGCCAATCGGCATATTGACATAAAACACCCAACGCCAATTGAGACTATCGGTAAGATAGCCGCCGAGGAAGGGGCCGATGATACTCGACAATCCGAAAATTGCGCCAAACAGACCCATGTAGCGTGGGCGTTCTGCCGGCGAAAAAAGGTCAGCCGGAATTGCAAATGCAGTAGAGGTCAGTGCCGCGGCACCGAGGCCTTGCAACACACGGAAGCCAATCAATTGGAAGATGTTTTGGGATGTGCCACAAAGAATTGACCCAATTAAAAAGATTGCAATTCCTGATAACAACACAATTCGTCGCCCAAACAAGTCTGACAATTTACCATAAATCGGTACCATAGTGGTACTTGCAAGCAGATAGGATGTTGATGTCCAGGCGACATAATCAAGTCCTTGTAAATCTTTGATGATGGCAGGCATGGCAGTCGATACAATAGTTTGATCAAGGGCTGCCAAGAATAATCCGAGCATGACGCCGGCCAAAATAATCATTTTGGTACGATGGGGAAGCGTTTCAGCGTAGTCGATACGCTCGTGGGGGTGGTTGCTCACATTGAATCCTTCGTTAAAGTACGTAAATCGTTTGCATTGTAGCGCAAAAGCGCTGCTTGTGGTGGGAAGTGATTTTGCAAACGGTTTACTCGTGCCAATTACATGAAAAAAACGAATAAATAAACGGATTTTTTTATTCGGAAGAACCGCTTAAAGGAGGTTGCAGTAGGCAAATCGAGTATTGAAAAGTTTTATATTCTGGTTTGCCTTTTGCGTATTTTTAACTGAAGAAGCATAGGTTAGCCCATAATAAAACGCACGTGATGAAAGGAATTTCGGGTAGTGTTCAACGAATTTCCACTGGTACTATGACCGCACCGGCATGTGCAAAGGTGAGGGTCAGTTGGACGGTTTGACCTTTGATTAAATTTTTGCTGAGCCCCATAATCATGACATGATAGCCACCCGGCTTTAGCATCTGAGTGCGTTGTGCGGGGATTGGTACGCCGCCCTCAGCAGGATGCATGTCCGTCATGCCATTGTTTTTGCTGGCAGTATGTAATTCGAATATCGTTGCAAAATCACCTGTTACCGTTACCAGCGTATCTTCTTCACCACTATTGGTGATGGTCATATAGGCGGCGCTGTTGTCCCCAATCGGGCTGTTGCGTACCCACGCATCATGAATGCTGATGGTTTGGACAGATGCCACAGGGGTATTGAAAGAAGAAGTACTGGGAATGATGCCACAGCCTATAACGAAGTGCAAAATGAAAATGAATGTGATTATTCGTGCAAGCATGGGTAATCCCTTTTCCATCGAACCAGCCAAAGCATCATTCTTTGATAAGTGCCAGGATATCGTTTTGGGTTTCGGTCAGATCACTGCCAAAGCCAATCAAAAGCCGACGTTGGCCTTGTTTGTCAATAACCGTCAAAGTAGAAGTATGATCCATGGCATACTTCAGTGCCGATTCAGGTAATTCTTGCCGTTGCGCGCCTGCGCCATAGGCTTTGTAGACGTTGGCTAGGGCGGTAACGTCACCGGTGAGTGCCACTATGTGGCTATCAAAACGATCAACAAATTGTTTCAGGCGGGTTACGGTGTCACGTTCGGGATCGACGGTGATAAACAGCATGGTGACCTTATCTTGGAGTGTTCCCAGGCGATTACGCAAAATCTGCATATCGGACAACGTGGCCGGGCAGACATCGGGGCAATTGGTATACCCAAAAAAAATCATCACTACCTTGCCACGTTGGCTCCTGAGTTGGAAGGGCTGATTGTTTTGGTCGATTAATTCAAAATCATACGCCGGGTCTGGTGGTGTAAATTGGCTGTTTTTGAATTGATACGACCCACAGCTATTCAAAAACACGCACAACAGCAGGCACACCATCACTACGAATTGCTTGCGTACAATATTCATTTCGGTGCTCCGCTGTTTTGAAGAGAAAATAATTGGGAGATGTTTGTAGAAAGAGGGTTTGGTTAAGAAAAATCTAAATAATCCAGTAGATTCATATTACCAAACAAGTTTGTGTGTTGCGCAAAATCGAGAATCATGCCTACACCAAAAAGGAATTGAAGCAGTTAGTATTCCTGATTTGATGAGGTTCCCCAGCATAGATTCAGTCACATTAAATTGCTCATCGAAATTGTCACGTTCAAAATTTACAATCGTTCAAACTGCTGTTTTGATGATTTTGCGAGGCAAAAAAAGCACGGCAATGAGCATCAATAACCCGCATGGTAATGCCGTCCCTAGTGCCCACTGCAAACTGAATTTATCACCAAGCCATCCGAGGATGGGGGTGCTGATGGTGTAGCCGACTTCGCCCAATGTCAAAATACCGGCACTTACTGCGGCGGTGCGGTTGGGGGCGAGTTGGACACCCAAGGTAATCGCCGTCGGTGTTGCGCCTGCAATTGATGCACCGAGCAGAATAAATGCGGCAAAGACGATATATTGATTGTGGCTCAGCAAGAGCATACTCGCCGCACCAATCATAATAAATGCAGCAAACATCAATACGGTGCGGGCACCGTGCCGCGTCACTAATACGCCATTGATAAGCCGAAATAATGCGGTAGCCGATTGGAACCCTGCCAATGCCGCGCCACTAATCATTGGATTTGCGCCCAGCGTGTCGAGATAAATAGGCGACCATGTTTGGCCGATGTTTGCCGAGAAGGTGACAACGACAATCATAAATCCGAGCAGCGCTAATTCGCGATATTGACCAATCACGCGCAGCGCTTCGAGTGGATGCCCAGATTCTTCGACAACGCCCGAACCAGGGAATTTGGCAAACACAAGCATAATCCAAATGGGGATACTCGTCAGACTCGCCAACCACATTACGGAAATGAATGTCCATCCAATACTCAGGAGATACCCACCAAGCAAAGCGCCTACAATCGATGCAATGTTCCAAGAAGCTTGGAATGGGTCAATGATGCGTTTGCGACGTTCCCGTTCCCAATCGATGATAACGGTCGTACACGCCACCAGCATTGCTCCAAAGCCAATCCCCCAGCCGACGTTGACAGCATACAACATGATTTGCGAGGGGGCGATCGCCAAGCAGGCGTGCGACATGATTAATATCGGGACTGTTACGATTAGGGTTTTGCGCGCACCAAAACGCCCGACAATATTTCCGCCAAACAACATCGACACCATACTGAGTCCGGCGCCGACCACTGCAATTAACCCCACTGAGGTATACGAAATCCCTAATTCATGGATGAGGTCTATCCATGAGACATTGATGACACTAAAAATCAATGCGGTGTGAATATACAAAAAAAAGGTCAATATCATTGACCAATCGTGTGATCCATCCATATATAAACGTTTGGTGACCATAATTCCTCATAAAACCGAATTACCCTCTTGAATTGTAGCATGCTACAACTCAAGAGGGTGAAGGTATTTGCGCAACGGTAAAATTAACTGCCGAACATCACATTACTGGTATTGCGCACTTTGACAGGGGCGAGTGAATTTGTCGTGCTGTAGTTCCCGAGTTGGCCGTTGCTATTTTGTCCCCAGCACCATACTTCGCCGATGGTGTTGGTAAGGCAAGTTTGTTTGTTGCCACTGCTCACGCTGGTAATTGCGCCTACTGACGCAGCATACGTTGTTTTGAGAGCGACGGCTCTTGTTTTGGCAATCATAGTGCCATCGCCAAGTTGGCCGAGGCTATTTGCCCCCCAACACGAAAGGATATTTGTGGTCGAAACTGCGCACATATGATTGCCGACACCTTGTCCGAGGATTGCGATATTGGTGAGGCCGGCGGATACTGCGAACAAGCTGGTAGTGGTTGCGCCATTGCCGAGTTGGCCGTAGGTATTGAGTCCCCAACACCACACGGTTTTGTCGCTGAGCAATGCGCAGGTGTGGAATGCACCGGCACTTATTGCAGTGACATTGGTAAATACCGCATTTGCGGCTTTGGTGACCCGTACGGCGCCGCGGTTCGCAAGTAGCGTACCAGCGCCAGTTGCCCCGTCACTATTATCGCCCCAGCACCATGCACTTTTGTCGGTGAGGACTGCACAGGCATGGTCGGTGCCCACACTAATCGCGGTGACGGTGTTGAGCACGGTGGTGTCTGATTTTTTTACTTGGACGGCAAAACTAGAACTATCAGCAGTACGATTACCGAGTTGACCTTCACTATTGTCACCCCAACACCATACCGTGCCATCACGTTTAAGTGCACAACTCGCATTGCCGCCGATGCTTACGGCACTGACATCTGCGAGCACCGTCGCAGAGACGTTGGTAGTAACCTGGACAGCACCACTCGATGACGTCGTCGTGGTGTCACCGAGTTGTCCATCGGTATTGTCTCCCCAACACCAAACACTCGCATCACTGGTTCGTGCACAGGTATGGGTGGTGCCTGCGGCTATTGCAGTAATAGAATCGAGTGATGTGGTGTCTACCTTGGTCACCTGGGCTGCGCGCGTCGATTTGGCTGTGGTTCCACTTCCTAATTGCCCATATTTGTTCCGACCCCAACACCAGGCATGACTGTCATTGGTGATGGTACAGCTATGGTCGCTACCGACTGCGGTGGCTTTGGCGGTGGTCGTGTCACTGAGACATTTATAGATCCGTACATCGTCAATGTACCAGCCGTAATTATCGCCAGAGGAATCTGTGCCAATTCGAAAGCGGAAGCGCAAAGAGCTGCCGGCCAGCGTACTCAAGTCGACTTTGCTCGATATATAGCCACTGCTTGCCCCAACGAATGCGAAGCGGTTTTTGAGGATGTTTGTGCTACTTACCCCTGGTGACATTCCCAAAGCGCTGACAGTTCCGTTGTAGCCATTGGTGGTGAAAAGCAAGTTGGCATCATACCATGTCGCAGAATTGTTGATGCTGTATTCCAATACGCCACCATCATAAAATTCAGCAGTAGGCGAAATATAATTGCTACTCTCGAATTCAAAAGAATGTTTGAAAGTCAAAAATGCCCCCGCAGGACTGGTGACATTTTTGGCCATGGTGATAGCACTATCCGTCGTTGTGGCTGTATCATACCCCCATAAGTTCCCGACGCCACTGGTGGCATATTTGCCATAACCATATTTATCAAGACTGCCGGGGTTGTACCATACAACCTTCGGATTCTGCGCGGTCCAATTGCTACTTGTTGGGTTTTCGAAGTTGTCTGACCAGGCATTGACTGGTGTTTGACCACCGCTACAAAGTGCGGCGTCTGTGGCAGGAGCGTTTGATGGCGTGATGAGCATTTCGGTGGCGGTGACCGCTTTGGCGACTTGCGTACAATCAGCGCTGCTTATGCTGGCGATACTGAGGTTGACCAAATCACTACATGCACTGTTGAGTGCAACACCGAGATCATAATAATCACTCCCCGAGGTCAAATAGGTGGTCAATACACGGTAATAGAGTTGGGCTACTTTGGTGATGCCAATCCCGGTGATGGTTTGCCCATTGAAGGTATCACCATCGGTCATCAAATACGCGGCTTTGTTGTTGACGCCGCTGTTTGTATGGACGCCGCCCTGATCATTGTTTCCGCCGTAGCTTGCTTCCTCTGGCGTTGCAAAATTTACATAATATGTTGTGTCAGTCATTTTGTCGGGTTGTTCGTAGTCGGCTGGGGTCGACATCGAACGAATGATGCCGATTGAAGCAGGTAAATCCTCGCCCATCTGCCATTTAACGCTCGGATTATCGGTGCTACTTCCACCATATGATTGGTCGATCAGTTCACCAAATACATCGGACATCGATTCGTTGATTGCCCCAGATTGGAAGTAATAAAACAACGAAGCCGTGCGTTCGGTGACGCCGTGGGTTAATTCGTGGCCGATTACATCATCCGCAGATGCAAAACCTTGTCCGTAGGTCATTTGGACGCCATCCCAGTAGGCGTTTTCGTAGGGGCAGCTGTCTCCTAACGGACAATAATTGACCAATGAGATCAACCGAATCCCTTTGTTGTCAAAACTGTCACGCCCAAGCACACTATAGTAAAAATCATAGGTGGCTTTGGTGTATTCCCAGGCGAAATTGACGTCTGCGTTGCTACTTGGAGTGGCACTATCAAGCCGCGTCGCTTTGGAGTCAGCATCACAATTGTTATTGCCATTGGAGTCGTTGTCAGTGATATTTTTTGCATCGCACACCCGTTGCTTGAGGGCATATGCGATTTGATTGAAATGGAGCGTCACGATGCCATTGTTGGCGTTGACGAGTACTAGTTCGCGGATTGGGTCTGTACCGCGTTGGCCACGCACTTCGGTACGCCAATTGAGGGTCGTGATTTGGGTGCCGGGGCCCCCGAGTAATTGTGGGTTGTAGATCCACAACGTCGATTTTGCGGCGCTGAGGGAATTTACATCAACACCATATTGTTTGGCAATGTAGTTGCGCGCAATGGTACTCGCATTGTCGCTGTCCATGCGCGGTGTGGTATTGAGTGTGATATTTGGCAAAATTTCGCCATTGACGGAGGTGACATTGCGTTGTTGATTGATGTGGACGTTGAGTTCGCCACCCATCACAGGGATGGTGCGGTAGACCTGCTGGAAGCGCACAAAGCCATCAGCATTGGCGGTGCGTTCTTGTTTGAGCAGGGTGAGTTCGGTTTGTTGGCTACGCACGCCCACGATTTGACCGTAGGTACCCAAAAACGCTCGGGCGACTTGTTCATCGCTGGCGTCTGCGGCAAGGCTCCGTGGTTTGGGTGCGGGGTTCTGCGGTGGGATGGTAATGAATTTTACCGGCTTGTTTGTGTCGCTCTGCCATATTTTGGCGCCATTTTGGGTATCGACGAGGAGTTTTTTCGAAATATCACTATCACTCGGTGATGGTGTTGCAGCACGTGCGTGATTACCACCCATGGCAATTAAAAGCATAAGAATAGAGAATAAATATAATTTACGTGACATATGTTTCCATTTCCAATTGAGCACCGGTGCTACACGTGCTTGCGTAGTTTTAATTCTAACAAACTCATATTATGACGCAAATTACAGGAAAATTGTTCACTTCATCAAACCATTGTTGAAAGTGGAGCATGCAACACATGGGTGTGTCCTTTCGTTAGAATAGAGTATCACGTGTAATCGAAGAGGAATTCGTATGATACAGCGTTTTTGGGTAGGGATGCTTCTGCCGTGGCGGGCATGGGGCGAATTAGGGCAGCTAAAAGCACGCTGGTATATTGTGATACCCGTGATGCTCAATATCACGTTTGCCTATTTGCTGTTCCGTTATGGGTTATCGGGATACTTGATTACCCAATTCACCACGTTGATAGATGGCAGAATGCCGCCAAATATGCATTGGATTATCCCCAGTATTCATATCATCCTCGATATTTTGGCGTTTGTGTTGGTGACATTTATGGCAGTGCGATTGGGGACGATTATTGGCACTCCGTTTTATGCGATTATTGCCGACCGATTTGATCGTCAATACTTGGCATATCACGATACTCCAGACATGTCATTTATGTGGAGCATTGTGGTAGCCATCTGGTTTGAAGTACGCAAAATTGTGTTGTTAATACTGATTTGGCTAATTGGGGTGTTGATTGAATTTATCCCCGTGGTTGGACCGTTGTTGGGGTTGGTCTGGGTATTGATTGGCAGTGGGTTTACCACATTGCTCGATTACACCGATGTGGCGATGGGGCGCCGAAATATGACACTTCGAGAACGTGTGGCACTGTTTTGGGCTCATCTCCCCGAAGTAATCGGGTTTGCGCTGGCGGTAACGCCTTTTGTGAGTTTCCCCGTTATCAATATTTTTAGTATTCCGTTGTTTGTCTGTGCAGGTATCGGGTTGTATGCGCGCTATTTAGCACCAGTGCAAGCCAAAAAATAGCCCACGGTCTGCATAATCAATACAGAC
>CALQBW020000098.1 GCA_943328915.2 Singulisphaera sp. GP187
ATCATTAGGGCCAGCCACAATTGCACAAACCATCTTGGTGCCGCCGGTTTCGACCACTCCGTACAAACTCATTTCATTCCTCCTGTTATTTGTTATGTCTACAAAAAACACTCCCTTAAGAGCGGGATTAGTGCGAAAGTACCCCTGACTCCAACAATTCGGCATAACTGCCTCGCGCGGCTATTTCACCGTTTTTGAGGACAATGACTTCGTTGGCCATGCTCATGACTTGGGGGCGATGGCTGACGATGAGACAGGCGACTTCCGCCCGGATGGAGATAAAGCGTTCCCATAGCTTCTTTTCGGTCAAAACATCGAGGGCACTCGATACATCGTCGATTAACCAGACTTGCGGGCGTTCGTAGAGCATGCGTGCAAAAGCAGCTCGTTGGATTTGGCCACCCGACAAGCGCACGCCCCGTGACCCCACCATGGTGGAGACACCGTGCTCGAATTGGGCTATATCGTATTCCATCACGGCGCCGTGGATTGCTTCATCCATTTCGCTCTCTGCGACAACACGTCCTTGCGTGATGTTTTCGACAATCGAATCCGAAAAAAGCCGCGGGACTTGACTGGTGTATGCCACCGCCGGTGGTAAAAGTTGCAAATCGGGGTTGGTGATTTTTTCACCGTTCCAAACGATATCACCTTCGGCTCGGGGCAACATTCCAAGGACCGCACGTAACAACGTGGTCTTGCCAGCACCGACGGCGCCAGTAATCACGACCAATCGGCCAGGAGCCAAGTCGAGGTCCACCCCGCGGACACCGTAGTTGCCGTTGGCCCATTGCACTGCCAAATTACGGACACTCAGAGTGGCGAGGCGTGGTAACGGCATTTGACTCGGGAACGATGAATCGTCGAACAACTGTTCAGCGGGCAACCCATGCCCGATATTTTCGAGCCGTTGAATCGAGACACGTAACTGTTGTTGGCGTCCGATAAAAATCCCCAGTTCACCCAATAATTCGCTAATCGCACCCAAACTATAGACAAAAAACGATACATCGCCGGCACGAAACTCACCGGCCATTGCTTGTTTGTAGACCATATACATCATGATAGCGGTACCGAGGGAAACGGCATTGCGAAACATCGCATCCAGTAAGCCATCGAACAACACTTCGCGTAACGTGGCTTTTTCGCGAATTTGGTTTAATTCATCGAAGTGTTCGAGGACATGTTGTTCGGCGCCGGCGACTTGGACAGCTTGAATCGCCCCGAACGTTTCGGCAATAAAGCCAACTACCCGGCCGGTGGCCCGCCGGCGTTCTTGGCGGTAGATGTAGATGCGGTTATAGGCAAAGCGAGCGCCAACGACAATCAACACCAACGGGGCAGCTATTGATATCGTGGCAGGTGCAGATATTTGATACATGACATAAAACGACACAGCCGCAAAACAAACCAAGGCAATAATATCGTTGAGTTGCAATACTACATGTGGTAATTCGCCGATATCATCACGGAAGCGCGAGACGATTTCGCCTGGAGAACCTTTGAGGGCAGCCACTGCAGGTTGTTGAAATATGCGCGAGAGCAACGAGTGGCGCATCACGTTTTCGGAGCGCACACGGGTCTTTGGGTTGGTGTAGGACAACGCAAACCACATCACCACACGCGTTAATGTAATCCCGAGGAGGGCTGCAAGCAAAAGCCAAGGGATAGACATTTGTTGTTTGGATTGTAAATCATTCAGCACTTGGCGATTAATCAGCCCGGGCAGGAGTTCGACAAGCAGGAGCACAACAACGACCGTCAGATTAATGACGTACCACCAGCCCCCTTGGCGCATCATACGCCAAATCATGGTTAACGGTGCAGTGGTTTTCATGCGAGCTCCTCTACCGCACCGCTACGGAGTAACGTGGCATAGCGACTTTCGAACGTATTGCGCAGGTCGGCTTCACCACCAAATTCCTGGAGTTGGCCATCGGCAAGAATGGCGATGTAATCGCAGCGCCGCACCGTTTGCAAACGGTGCGCAATGATGATGGTGGTTTTACCAGCGAGGACAGTATCAAGTGCTACTTCGAGCATTTTTTCGGTTTCGGGGTCGATGCGGGCCGACGCTTCATCCAAAATAATCACTTGAGGCTGCTTGAGATAGACCCGTGCCAAGGCAATGAGCTGGGCTTCGCCGGCAGATACTGCGCCGTTGGCGGCCAACACGGTATCGAGGCCTTGCGGTTGTTGTGACAACCAGCGTTCGAGACCGAGGGTTCGTAAGGCATCAATCAACTTGTCATCGCTGATGGCACGATTAAAAAAAGTCAAGTTATCCCGCACTGTGGCATAAAACAATTGCACGTCTTGGGTAACTAAGCCGACGCGAGAACGGAGCGCGGCCAGCTGATATTCGGGCAGGGCGTGGTCGCCAATCTTGATGGCGCCACTCGTCACATCATACAAACGGAACAACAGGCGGATGAGCGTGCTTTTGCCGCTCCCAGTGCGCCCCAGCAAACCAACTACGGCACCAGCGGGGATGTGGAACGAGACATCGGTGAGCACCGGCGCTTCGACACTTTCGCCATCAGGATAGGCAAAAGTGACATGGTCAAACGTGACGGCCGGTACAACGGCACTCAGTGCTTCGGTACCATCAACCAAGCGCGATTTTTTTGACATCAAGTCTACCACGCGCAAAATCCCGGCCGAGGCTTGTTGGAGCTTGTCGATTTCTTGGGCGATGGCGCGAATCGGCCAGACGACCATTTCGCCATAGAGTAGGGTCATCACAATCAGACCAATCGAAATTTGGCCGGCCAGATAGAGCCACGAGCCAAACCCAAGAATCAAAATCGTCAATATAGCCGCTAATGCAAGGGGTACAATCCAGGTCACTCCACCATAGACGTGCCCTAGGATGTCGTAGCGATTTTTGGTTGCCATTAGGACATCGAGGCGTTTAAGCACATGTGCGCTAGAACCCAACCCGCGGATATCTTCGATGCCTGCGAGGCGTTCTTCGAGGAAACTAAAGAGCTGGGCGGCGGCTTCACGGCCAGCTTCCCAATAGGGCACCGCCACATTGCGCAACGTAGTCAAAATAAGGGCAGAGAGCATGATGAACATCAACATCATCACGCCCAACTTCCAGTTGTAATAAAACATCACCCCCACAGTCGAAAGTAACAAAATAATACTGCCACCAATCTGGAGTACCATCTGCGAAAAGAAGCGATTGAGGCTGGCCACATCGCCATCGATACGTTCGATCATAATACCTGGGGTTTGTTGTTTGTGATACGACATGTCGAGGGCAATCGTATGCCGCGCCAAATCAGCGCGTAGGCGGTTTGCCGCGCGCCAACCTGCGGTTTCGCCAACATAGGTAGCGGCCATGCTAGCCCCTTGGCGAAAAATCATGGTGATGAGGTAAACCCCAGCGATGGTTTGTAATTGCGTACTCGTTGTGGTGGTATCTACTGCCAAATCAACGAAACGTGAGAGCAAATTTGGTCCGAACAGTTGCAATGCATTGTCGAGCAAAATCAGCCCAATCAATAAACTAACTTGCATACGTTGTGGCCAAAAATACCTCTGCAATAATTCACGATATCGTTTGAACTCTTTATTCATTTAAACCGTTCCTGTATATGGAGCCAACACGTTAATTGCATTAACTATACCTTGTTCAGTCGACATTTGGCGGGCAATAATCCGGGTGGCGTGACGATAGTCGAGATTGGTGATTACTTCTTGCAATCGGATGGCCAAAGCCTGAGTCGTCAATTTCCCGCGTAATGGATGCGGGGCAACAAACAGCCGTTCTGCTTGCGTTGCCCAGAACCATTGGTCTACTGCCCGTGGCACAATGACCGAAGGCACACCACTGCCGGTAGCCGCTGCAAATGTACCAGCACCACCGTGGTGGATTATGGCAATTGCACGAGCAAAAATAATGTCATGCGGTAAATCACTGCTGGAAACCAATAATTGGTCACTATTCACAAAACCCTTTACCTGTGCTGGGACTTGGAGCAACAATCGCACGCCAATTTGGGATGCCGCCGCTACCACCGTTTCATACAATGCTCTCGATTCGTTCGCAGCCGGTGACCCGAACGTCGCTACAACATACGGAGTAGCTTGGTCGATAAATTGTTGCACGCCCGGAGGCAACACCAGGTTTGAGGGCATTTGCCAGGTGCCAGTGACCACATGATGTGGCGTTTTATCTGGCCATGATGGAAGTAAGGCCGGGGAGGATGCAATTAATGCAGGATGACGATGAATTTGCGTTAATCCGCCATGTACACCACCACCATTGAAACGCCATGGCCACCACAACATACGATTCATCAAACGATGAGACATCAGATTCCATCGTAACGGGATATGTGAGGTTGGCCATAACGGTGATGCGAATGCAACCGTAGGAATTAACGGCTGTAATAAACCCCAAATTACGTGCGGTTGTTGCGCATTACCATATGCCATCCACTGTGTCGCAAGTCCAGCAACCATTACTGTTTTTGAAAATTCAGTGCGCTGGGCATATGAAAGCAAATCACGCATCAAGGGGCGTGATGCCCGCAAATAGCGCCAAGTGGCGCGCAAACCAGGAGCCACGCCAGCATGCAATGATAAGGCATCCTTAAATTCCGGAGTAAGAAGCAAATCTGTAGGATCTGTTGGCAATGTGGACACTGGAACACCAAAATGATTCACCAACGGCTTCCAGCGCGCACTTACCGCCAACATAACCGCATACCCTTGTTGGCGTAACCCCAATGCCAACGCGATATATGGCTGAACGTCGCCCCGCGTCCCTCCAGCAACTAACAAAATAGGCTTACTCATTGTTTTTCAAATACCATCATTGTGTAACACATCGAACCCACTGCAAGGCATTGCTGCAAAGCCATACTACCCACCATCGAACGGAGCAACATACTCCAATCCCAGACCGGCCGACACCAACCAATCAAATGGGCGAACCAGGGCGGCAAGACTCTCAACGTAATTCCGTGGGTCAAATCACGTTGCACGAGTGTGCGAAACCCCGCGGTTTCTGCAAAACAGCGCAGACGAGATATCGACACTAAATTTGGTGCCAACCACCCGTGCTGGAAGAGATACTTCATTGCTGACGGGACATCGTTTTGTGCCATATCATCACAGATAATAAGTATACCGCCGGGACGTAAATAACGCCCAATTTCGTCAAAAAACTGCTGCGGTTGATCACTATGAATGAATGACTCTATAGCCCAGGCTGCATCTGCACTTGCTGGCTTTACGGGGAGATTATGAAAAGATCCTTGTACAACCAAATGACCATTTTTGCTCGCAATATCTGCTTGGACACCACTCAACGTAATTCCCCAAACCAAACCCCATTCAGGGTGGGTGCCCCGCATAAATGCCAATGCAGAACCAACACCACAGCCCAAATCGACCACCACACTTTTCGCAGGGAGATGGCAAAGTTGATTTTCGATCAACACATGAATTGCATCTGTAGGTGATCCAACTGCTACCCCTGGCAACAAGAGCGCACGATGGATTGACCCTGTCTTGCGTGTCAGACCAAATCGCAAAAACCAACGTGTCGTACGTTGATAATAATTGATAACCGCATGTTGATGTTGACGGTGCAACGAAACCCTCTTGACTGTTATAATGCCACAATACACTACAAAGGATACTCCATGTTACCACGTGCCACCCAAATAGCCCGAATGTTGAGACTACCACATTGGCTGTATGCCCCTCAAAACGGTGACGATCGCAATATGAATCGCGGCATGCTCGATGGCTTTGGGGTAGGGATGGTCGAAGGTGTGCGTATTTTTATTCCCGTATTACTTACCCGACTCGGGGCAGACCCGATTAGTGTTGGATTATTATCATCGATGCCGGCAATTGCTGGATTGTTATTGGCGGTACCGCTCGGGCTAATTATTAGTAAATCAAACAATGTCATACCGTGGTATGCCTGGAGTCGATTGTTGCTCTTTTTGAGTTATCCCATCATTGCGCTCATCCCATTGTTTATTGATGCCCAAACTGCTATTTTGTTCATGCTTGGCGTGGCGGCAATTGCAACGTTGCCACAGACCTCTATGTCCCTGGTATTTAATGTCGTGATGGGGTCGATTATTGACACCTCGCGGCGCTATCAATTAATGAGTTTACGTTGGTCGGTTTTGGGCGTTTGTAATGGCATTTCTGTCTATGTTGCTGGTCAGTATTTAGGCAGTAATGCACCACTTACTGCGTATGCAATCGTTATCTGTGGGGCGTCACTGTTTATGGTATTTGCCTTTTTGCCGGCACGCCAATACGAAGTCCCCCCAGAGCGCCGTGATACCCACGCACCACCGCAATCGATTCGCAAAGCGCTCACACAAATTGTCTTTTTTGTGCGTAATTACCGTGCATTTCGCTTATTTATTATTTGCCAAGCGGTGTTTCAAAGTGGCTTAACCATGTCGGTACCACTCTTTCCACTGCATTGGATTCGCGTACTCCATGCTGACGACAACATCATTGGCACGGTATCGATGATTCAAAGTGTCACGTTGCTGTTTGGTTATATGGCAGGGTCATATATTGCCACACGTTTCAAAGGGCGCGTCGTGATCTTGTGGGTCTGCAGCATTGCGCTAGGGACGTACCCGTTGATCACCGCACTCGTCGGAAGTATGGCTCCGCTAGTCTTTTTTGCAGCAATTTGGGGTGTAGCGACCGCAGGCATCGAGCTCGTACTCCTAGACATGTTGCTCGACAGCTGCCCCCCAGGCCAAGTTACCGCCGTCATGCCGGCATACCAAATAGCAATGTTTACCGTTAGCTTACTCGGACCACTGGTCGGGACGATCGTTGCCCAATCAAGCAACACCACCATAGCACTCATGCTGGCAGCAGGACTTCATTTCTGCGGGGCAGCGCTATTTATTTTCTTCAAAATCGGACGTTCCCACAATACAGATAATCAACTCACGCAATAAGTTACAATTGCGGATTTGGATTCCACCAACACGGACCCTTGCCAGCCCGTGCCTGCACCGCCCGCGTTTTGATGTCAACGAGTTGCGCTTCACTCAGGGGCGCGAATGATTCATATGCGGCAAACACGGCGTCTTGCTCATTAGCAAAACTCATCCCCAACAGCGCCACGTCGGGATTGATGGTCAACGTATAGTACACACATTCTTGGGCTTTCAATTGCACACCGGTATGCGATTGATCGACACCACCGGACGACAGTTTACCTCTTGGGCGCTGTTGCAGCGGCGCACCATATCCTTCGGTGTCGGCGACTAATTTGCCCGCCCCAAAGGTTTTGAAACAAACACTGGCAATGCCTAATTCACGGCTAAGCGGCAATGTTTCACTGATATAGCGTGCATCGACAAATGCTCCAATCGGGAACATCACGAGGTCACACCAGCCATCTAGCATCGCTTGGCGTAACACATCGGGATTATGCGACGAAATCCCCATGTTGCGCACCTGTCCACGCGCTTTGAGGTCTCGTAATTCGGCAAACGCCCCATTGGGTTGCGTCAACTGCTGGTACATTGTCATATCAGACAGCCCATGGAACACATAGGCATCCAAATAATCAAACCCAAGCCGAATGAGCGATTCATCGAGTTGACTCGTCACCGAGCGATCAAATTCATCGATTTTGTCGATGACAAAGATATCTGATCGGCGCTGACGTACCGCAGCACCGACGATTTCTTCAGAAAACCCAGCTTCATACCCCGGCGCCGTGTCAACTACATTGACACCGGCGTCGAGCGCACGGGTTAATGTAGCAACACATTCTGCCAGGGTGAGCGTACGATCAGCCAAATCACCCGCACCTATTTGTGATGCGTTGAATCCCGTCCGACCCAACATGCGGCGTGCAATCGTCATACCGCCTCCAATTAGGAATGTGGGTCTTCTGATTCAACAATAGAATGCAATTTTACCGGTTGACTGGCGCGCATACGGATATTGATGAGTTCCACCACCACCGAAAATGCCATCGCAAAATAGATGTACCCTTTTTCGATATGAAAATCCATCCCTTCAGCAACCAGCGACATCCCAATCAATGATAGGAACGACAATGCCAAAATTTTGATGGTGGGGTGTTTTTCGATGTAGCGACTGAGTGCCTCTGAAAAGGCGAGCATGACCAGCACTGCAATAACAATGGCCACAACCATCACCGCAACCTCGTTTGATAACCCGACTGCGGTAATCACTGAATCCAGTGAAAAGACGATGTCGAGGACGGCGATTTGGGCGATCGTCCCCCAAAAACTAATTTTTTTCGTAGCCCCACCCACATGGGTGTCGGTACCTTCGAGACTGTGGTGCATTTCCATGGTGCTTTTGACAATCAAAAACAAGCCACCAATCAGCAAAATCAAATCACGTCCCGAAATTTCATTACCGACCACGGTAAATAATGGCGCCACCAAGCGCATAATCCAAGTCAGCGACAATAACAACAATATGCGGGTTAATAATGCCATCATTAACCCAAGTTGACGACCAAATTTTTGCTGGTTGGCCGGCAAACGGCCCGACAAAATCGCAATGAAAATCACATTATCGATTCCTAGCACGATTTCCAATAATGCCAGCGTAATTAATGTGACTATATTTGCCGAATTAACAATTCCCGCGATGTCCATGCATTACCTCAACTAAAATAAAATACCGGTATCATTGTACTAGATATTCAATGAAAAGCGCACAATTACTTCTTGAAAATGGCCTGAATAGAGTGCAGATTCGACTGGTACGGAAGTGATTTGACATTGAATTTTCTCCATGCTAATCTAGTTCATGTCAGTTAGTACGAAGGAAGGATACGCAAATGCATCACGCAAGCAATTATGCGAATACCGTTCTTCCACGAGGTCTGCTCAACTGAATTTCGTATTCCAATCGAATTTCAGACCGTAGGCCAACGCCTGCGGTGTTCACACCGCTTCACACACTCGTGTCTGGCGGTTTTTTTATATAGGTGACGAATAGGATCAATATAAGCAATGTTACAAGGTCGCGTATTACGCTCCCAAAGTGGCTTCTACTGGGTCGAAACAAACGTTGGCGTCGTAGAATGTCGCTTGCGAGGGCGCCTCAAAAAAGTCGAACAAAAAAGTGATATCGCCGTCATCGGGGACCAAGTGATGATTGAAATCGTCAGCCCAGGGTACG
>CALQBW020000099.1 GCA_943328915.2 Singulisphaera sp. GP187
TTGGCTATGTCGACGCCGATACGATGGCATGGCTGGGTGGACCAACGAGCTACAATCAAGTAGCGTTTGTGGTACAAGGTGATCGCTACGATTTGGCGAATATTCGGGCGGTTGCCGATACTGTTGAGCGACTGGTCAAGCGTAGTGGACGCGGTATCATCAACACTGACATTCCCTCACCACCGTTGCAACATCCGGCCGAAATTATTTTGCCAACATTAATGACCATTTTGAGTATTTTAGGGTTGTTGGTGTTGGTGATTAGTACGTTTTTGATTATCAACACAATAAGTGCGATTTTGACCCAACAAACGCGCCAAATCGGCGTGATGAAGGCGATTGGGGCGCGTGCCGATCAAATCAGTGGAATGTATTATACGTTGGCGGTGGCGTTTGGTCTGTTGGCGTTGTTTTTTGCGATTCCGATGAGCATGCTGGGATCGTATGCCTTCGAGAAATTTATCGCGGGTCAATTGAACGTCGATATTCGCCACTTCACGATGCCGCCAGGGGTGATTTTTCTCGAGATAGTCGCGGCAGTGGTGGTGCCGGTGATTGCGTCGAGCATCCCCATCCGGGCGGTGATTAATCGTCCGGCCCGCGAATCACTGGCGGGCGATACGAGTGCTCCGGTCGGCACAAGCCGGATTGATACCCTTATTGCCAAAATTCGTGGGGTGAGTCGGCCGACGCGGCTGGCACTGCGCAATACCTTCCGTCAAAAAAGCCGTTTGGCGCGCACGTTGGCAGCCTTGGCACTAGGGGGAGCGGTCTTTATTTCGGCGATGACGTTGCGGGCGTCGTTGTTTGTGACGCTCGATGCCAGCATTGCCTCGCAACGCTACGATGTCGAGGTGCAGTTCAATCGTCCCTATCGTACCAGTCGGGTTACCCCTGACATATTGGCAGTGCCTGGGGTTGTCACGGCCGAAAGCCTGCTCCGAGATGTCATCTATCCCGTCCATGCCGATGGGACTACGGGTGAAAAAATCACCGTGCGCGCCATGCCCGCCGAGACCGATATGTTTGCCCCGCGGATGGTCACTGGGCGTTGGTTGCAACCCGGCGAACGTGACGGGATTGTGCTCAGTACCAACATCGTGCGCAAAGAGCCCAGCTATCTGGTAGGGCAAGTGGTGACCATCAGGATTGCCGACCAAGATTATCCCTTTACGATTGTCGGCTATATCGAAGAACTCCAGCCACCCATCAATCCCGCCTTAGCCTATATGACCATCGACGGTTACAACGCAGTGGCTGGAGGAGTTGGACGTACAGACACCATCCGGGTAAGTACATTCACCCATGATGCGTTGACACATCAGGCAACAAGTATCGCTCTTGAGCGTCAGCTGACACAAGCAGGCTATGATGTGCGCTTGATTCATAGTCGCACCGAAGACCGAACTATTCTTGCCGATCGCTTCAATCTGATTAGCGTGGTATTGTCGATTTTGTCGACGTTGATTGCCGTGGTGGGGGCGATCGGACTAACCGGCACGATGAGTATGAATGTGCTTGAGCGCACCCGCGAAATTGGCGTGATGCGCGCCATTGGTGCATCTGACAAGGCGGTTCGCCAAGTAATCGTCAGCGAAGGAGTGGTAATTGGCATGTTGGCGTGGGTTATGGGGGTGTTGATTTCGTTGCCGATGAGTGCCGTGATGTGTTATGGCATCGGGATTAATCTGTTGGGCACGAGTTTGATTTGGACGTATGCGTTGTACGCCGTCGGAATTTGGTTTGTGGTGGTGCTACTGTTGTCGGTGATTGCGAGCCGTTTGCCCGCCCGCACCGCTATCAAACTGACGGTGCGTGAAGTATTGGCGTATGAATAAGTCTGAGGTGATGTATGGTTTTTGATTGGTTAAAACGCCCCAAATCGCGTGCGATACCTGTGGCCGATGTCGTCATTGATTTGCATGCGCCGATAATTGAACTTGACAATGTGGACAAAGAATACGAAACCGCCGCTGGCCCATACGTGGCACTCTCAGGCATTGATTTGCTGATTAATCGTGGTGAGTTTGTGGCGGTGGTGGGCAAATCAGGGAGCGGAAAGTCGACGCTGATGAACATGATTACTGGTATCGATCGTCCGACGCGCGGTGATGTGCGCGTGGCGGGGACGAATATCACCCATCTTGACGAAAATAGCTTGGCTTCGTGGCGCGGGCGCAGCATTGGGATTATCTTCCAATTCTTTCAACTGTTGCCCACGTTGACCGTTGCCGAAAACATCATGTTGCCGATGGATTTTTGTGATTTTGGCAGTGAATCCGAGCGCCGTGAACGGGCGTTGGCGTTGCTGGCGCGCATGGAAATGAGCGAGCATGCCGACAAATTACCCACCGCCCTGTCAGGCGGTCAACAACAACGGGTGGCAATTGCTCGCGCCTTGGCTAACGACCCGCCGTTGTTGATGGCCGATGAACCGACAGGCAATCTCGATAGTCGTACCGCCGATGCGATTTTTACCTTGTTTCAAGATCTCGCGAGCCAAGGTAAAACCGTGGTGATGGTGACTCATGACGCTGATTTGGCCCGTCGGGCGGGGCGTGCAGTCACGGTGACTGATGGACAAATTGTCAACACAAAAAGGATTGTCTAATGAATACACGCATTATATTTGTGCTGGCAGGGACATTGTTGGTGGGATGTAATAGTATCGCCACCGCCGTTCCCACTGCGGTGCCAATTACAGTCAAGCAGCGCACGTCGGATGTCATTGCCGATGGCAAAGTGTTGCCGGTGCGGGATGTCACGTTGAGCTTTATGCAGTCAGGCACAGTGGCGAAAATCTTGGTGGCCGAAGGTGACCATGTCACTGCGGGGCAAGCATTACTACAGCTCGATACCCGCGCCTTGGCGTTACGCCTTGAGCAAGCCAATATCGGCTTGGCTCGGGCTAACGCCAAATATGATCAAATCGCCGCAGGTGCCCCGCCCGAATCCATCGCAGTGGCCCAAGCAGCGCTGAGCAAAGCCAAAGCCGCCTCAGCGCTGGTACAGACCGGCGTCTTGAAATCGGATATCGAAGCCGCCAAATCCCAGCTCGCTGATGCCGTTGCAACCCTCGCAGCGGTGCGCAACCCCAAAGCCACCGACCGTGATATGGTTGAAGCAGCGCTGAATCACGCAACAGCGACATTGAAGCAACAACATGCAGCCTTGTCGGCCGCCAAAACCGCGGCAAAATTGGCCATGGACCAAGCGGTGCAGGCCTTAACGCAGACCCAGCTTACCTATGCATCGACCCAGGAAAACTGGCAGTATGTGCAGGATAATCGCCGCGATCCGTTTTTCCATGCCCTCAAACTCAACGATGCCCAACAACAGCAATACTATGATTTTATGATTAAGGCGGAAGCCGCCATGCATTCAGCAGAATTACAGGTACAAACCGCCCAAGTGGCCTATGATAATGCCCAGCAAGCCGAGTCAAGTGGGGTGTTGATTGCCGAATCGCGGGTGAGCGATGCCCAAGCCCGCCTCGACCAACTCGAGTACCCTGACGACAGTCGGTTGGCTGCCGCCCAAGCCAAAGTTTCATTGGCCGAATCAAATTTGGCACGGCTCCAAGGAAGTGCGCGTACGGCCCAGCTCGATACGGCGGCAGCGGATGTGTCGCAAACCGAAGCCCAATTGGCGCAAATTGCCGCCCCTGCCCGCAGCGTCGATTTGGCGGCAGCCCAAGTCGAAATAGACGCTGCCACGATTGCAGTGGCCCAAGCCCAATACGACCTCGATCAAGCAACCTTGACTGCGCCGTTTGCGGGTGTGGTGGCAACCATGGATTTGTCCGTGGGGGAATTGATGAACCCTGCCCTGCCGGCCGTGGTCATCGCTGACACACAGGTATGGCATGTCGAAACCGAAGACCTGACTGAACTGCAAGTCGTCAATGTGCAGGTGGGTGATGCGGTATCCGTCAGCTTTGATGCAATCCCCGATTTGGTGTTGCCCGGCACGATCCGCAGTATCAATCAGTTTGGCGGCAATCGCCAAGGTGATATCGTCTATGCTGTGGTGATTGATTTGGTCAAAAGTGACCCACGCTTGCGCTGGAATATGACGGCTACAATGACGATGGACAAGTAAACGTGGTTTGACTACGTTGATTTATTTCTTTATAGTTGCAAAAAATGCCGTCTCCATGATTTGATACACAAATCATGGAGACGGCGTCTCGGGTGTTGATTATTCCGTACCGTATTTTTTATTGAGGGCGTCTACGGCTGCTTTGGCGTTGCTGAGCGATGCCTTGTGGATGTCCATGTAGGCTTTCATCGCATCCATGTAGTGACCCGTTTTGAGCAGATCAATAACCGGTTGGTTGATGATATCTGGGTTTGGTACATAGGTCACCCCAAGATGGGTATACAAGAACGCCAATTGGGCTTCGAGTTGGGCCACTCTACTACGGAGTTGGGCGATTTCGACTTCGACCTGCATGATGTGTTCCTTTCTCGTGATTGGGTTGTACGTATGACTTAGCCGCGGTATTGTGCGAGCCGGTGCTGGCAATCCGCCTGCTTTTGGGCCGCTAATTCGGCCGAATCCCAGACATATGAGGTGCAAAAATAATGTTTGACCATGATTGCATCACTCACCAGATGGATGGAGTCGTGGGTTCGCATGACGTGGGTGAGCATTTTGCAGGTATCGACATACTCGTCGTGGCTGGGATAGTGTTGTACGTAGGTATGTAATCCAATTTGCTCCACGAGTTGTTGCAACAACAGGGTGTTGCGGAGCACCGCACAACAAGGTGCAAGCGCGCATCACAAATATCAGGGTTGTCTCGGCGCGCGTCGCTGGGGATCTCGTTGACTCCGTCCCACGATGGACAGACGGCAATCGCCCAGGCCTGCGGATGTGCCTCGAGCGCGGTGATGAGTCGTGGAATGGTCTGCATCTGGGTAAATACCACGTCTGCATCAAGCAATAGATAATAATCACTATCTGGGTGGGTGCATATACCATGCCGAAGCACATGCCCATGGCTATTGAACGCCGTGTCTGTGCTGTAGCCACTTTGGCGCAGTGGCGTGCCGCGCTGCTGTGCATAGGCCAGCAGCGCCGTGGTGTCGTCGTGCGATGCGTTATCGTAGAGCTCCCATGAGGTGATCTGATTTGGGTCATGGGTGGCGTCAAACGACCGGAGCATTAGCTCCATGTAGGCAGATGTGTTGTGGTTAACACTGATTGCAGTGATGACCATAATCTATCACTCCTCGGGTTACTGCACTGGTGATGAAAGGTTGTGTGTTCGCTAATCAAAAAACCGTTCATCGCCGGCCTCGAGATATTTTTTGGCGGCATTGACGCGGAAGCTAATCCCTAACCCCGGTTTGTCCCAGACATCCACGAAGCTCTCTTTGACGATTTGGTCGGGGAGCCCATCGATAATTTCGTACCACCATGGGTGATTGGCTTTGGGGTACTCAAAGGCGATAAAGTTGTCGGGCAAGGTGGCACAGACCTGCACCAAGGCGGCGAGGCCAATCAGCCCGTTGCCGGTGCCGTGGGGTGCCATCATAATACCATGCATGTCGGCGTATTCGCAGATCCATTTGAGTTCGGCGATGCCGCCTACATCGAGTGGGTCAGGCCCAATTACATCGACGGCTCGTTTTTCTATCAGCTCCATGAAGTTTTGGCGCAGATACATCTGCTCGCCGGTATGCAACGGCGTACTGGTTTTGTTTTTGACATCGCGGTATTGGTCGGCGGTCACAAACGGGGTGTAATCACCCGACAGCATGTCTTCGAGCCAGAGCAGGTTGTAGGGTTCGCAGGCTTGGGCAAAGCGTACTGCGTCTTGGGGCATAAAGCCGGGACCACAATCGAGTGCCAGTCCAATCGAGTCCCCCAAGGCTTCTTTCATGGCCGCCACACAGGCCACGGTGTGGGTCATCCCTTGGGCGGTCATGACGCCTCGGTTGGAATGTACGCCCCAGGGGCGACGCTCGCCATAGCTGTAGTTGGGGGTGGTGATGGCCATCGGGCTATGGAACGAAATGGGTTGCTTGAAAATCGTGAATTGTTCGGGCCATTCACGAATTTTGAGCACGTTTTCGACATATTCTGCTGGGGTCTGAGTGGGCATGGGGTAGCGGTTTGTGGTGATGTAGGTGCGTACTTTGTCGCGCACTTTGCCACCCAACAGTTTGTAGATGGGCAGCCCGGCGGCTTTGCCGGCGATGTCCCATAATGCCACCTCGATGGCGCTGACGGCGGCGCCCCACGGCTTGAATGCACCCATGCGCCGGATGCGTTGCATCACCGCTTCGACGTTGGTGGGGTCGAGCCCGATAATCATGTCACGATAAAACAGCACGTGGGGTTTGAGATAAGATTTATAAAATTCGGCTTGGCCGTAGCCGTCGATGCCCACATCGGTGGTGATGCGAATGATGGGTGCACCACCCATGATGGCACATTTGAGATCAGTAATCTTCATCGTAATGCTCCTCTGAATTACGTCGATAAACGAGGTGACCACCGAACCTAATCAAAGAAGCGTTCATCGCCGGCTGCTAGATATTTTTTGGCGTTGGCGTTGAAGGTGATACCGAGCCCGGGTGCATCCCAGACATCGATGAAGCTTTCTGTGACGATTTGGGTAGGCAAGCCATCGACGATGTCGTACCACCATTCGGGGCGGGCTACGGGGTATTCAAAGGCAATGTAGTTGTCGGGCAAGGTGGCACTGACTTGGACCAGCGCTGCCAACCCAAAAATGCCATCGCCGGTGCCGTGGGGCGCCATCATGATGCCGTGCAGGTCGGCATATTCGCTAATCCATTTGAGTTCGGCGATGCCGCCCACATCAAGAGGGTCAGGACCGATAATGTCGACGGCGTGGGTTTCGATGAGCTCCATAAAGTTTTGGCGTAGGTAAATCTGTTCGCCGGTATGGATGGGGGTACTGGTTTTGCTTTTGACGTCGCGGTATTGGGCGGCTGACACATAGGGTACATAGTCGCCGGTGAGCATGTCTTCCAGCCACATGATGTTCATCCCTTCGACCGCTTTGGCGAGGCGCACGGCGTCTTGGGGTACGAGCCCGGGGCCGCAATCAAGGGCAAGCCCGACGGCATCACCGAGGGCATCCTTCATGGCTTGGATGCAGGCGATGGTGTGCTTCATCCCTTGTTCGGTCATCAACCCGCGGTTGGGGTGGCGGCCGGTGGTGCGTTTTTCGCCGATGAAATAGTTGGGTACATCGTACATCATGTTGCTATGGAACGAAATGCCTTGTTTGACGATGCTAAAGCCTTCTTTGGCTTCGGCCATCTGTATGACGTTTTCGGCATAGGCTTGGGGTGATTGATCGCGCAATGGGAAGCGCACCGCACCGTTGTACACCCGCACTTTGTCGCGCACTTTGCCACCGAGGAGTTTGTAAATGGGGAGTCCAGCGGCTTTGCCGGCGATATCCCACAACGCCACTTCGATAGCGCTGACGGCACTGCCCCATGGCTTGAACGCACCCATGCGCCGGATGCGTTGCATTACTGCTTCGACATTGGTGGGGTCGAGTCCGAGGATCATCTCACGATAAAAAAGGACATGGGGTGTAAGGAATGGTTTATACGACTCTGCTTGACCGATGCCATCGATTCCTTCATCAGTCGTGATGCGGATAATAGGATACCCGCCAATAACTGCACATTTGAGATCGGTGATTTTCATTGAAGTTCTCCTTCGACAGAATAGTACATGAAGCTATCATACAGGTTTTATCAGGGTGCATTCAACGGAGCAATATTATTGTATTCCTGATTGCTTTCATATTGGTTTTGTATGTATGACGATTATTTTGGGTATTCAATTCGAGCTTGAAACTATCCGTTTACCGCATTTTGATGTATAGTTGAAACAATATGGTTTGGGGAAGAAATTAATTCATATGCACTGGTTTCGTTGGGTAAGTATTATCTGCATAAGTGTTGTATTTATGACCAGTAGCACTGTGGCTACTAGTCAGATCAGTGCGCCGCAGATTGTCGGTGGCTCTGAAACTGCTGAGCACGAATACCCATGGCAGGCTTTGCTTTATCGCGCAAATTCGGATCCGAGTGTCTATTGCGGTGCTTCATTAATTAGTGCAACGTGGGTCTTAACGGCAGCGCATTGTGCATATAGTTATAAATATAATGCTTCGGGGTTGAAGGTGGATTTGGGTATACATTACGTTTCCGGCTACAATCCTGCAAGGCAGTCATTTACACTCAAAAAAATCTATGTACATCCAAATTATAATTCTGTTACCCAAGACTACGACCTCGCATTGATTGAACTTAATTCGCCAGTCACGTTTGTAGGCAATTGTGGCGAATATTTGTCACTTGCCGATTTGCATGAGAATCAATGCCCTATTGCTCCTATCCGGTTGGCAGGAGCAGGTGATAGTGGCTTATATGCGGCAAATAATGTCAATGATGCTCGTTGCCCTTCAGATACCTGCCCTTGGCCGATTGTGAGTGGCTGGGGCACGATGAGTTCTGGCGGCTCTCTTTCCAATGTTTTGCGCAAAGTAGCAGTGCCAATAATTTCAAATGCGATGTGTAATAGCAATTATGACAGCGGTGATGTGACAGACCGGATGATGTGTGCTGGTCGTCCCCAAGGAGGCATTGATTCTTGCCAAGGTGATAGTGGCGGACCGATTTTCATTAATGATGTTGGGATACCCAAATTGCTGGGGACGGTGAGTTGGGGCACAGGATGTGCGTTGCCCAATTTCCCCGGTGTATATGCGAATCTGGTAAGTATGCGCAGTTGGGTCGATTCGTATGTGACCCAGGTATTTGTACCGACACGTACTCCTACGCAGACACGTACTCCTACGCAGACACTCACCCCCTCGCAGACACTGACGCGGACATCTACTCGTACTGCCACATCTACTCGTACACTCACGATATCGCGCACACCTACGATTACATTAACCCCTTCACTGACAATTACTCCTACGATTACCCTGACGCCCTCAATCACGCGGAGTGCTACTATTTCACGGACGCCAACAAA
>CALQBW020000100.1 GCA_943328915.2 Singulisphaera sp. GP187
ATCGGTGGCGCCCATGCCCATGTGTTGCCCGTGCCCATGATGAACATCATGAATGGTGGCAAGCACGCCATCAACTCCACCGACTTCCTAGAGTTCATGATTATGCCTGTCGGTGCCAGTAGCTTCCGCGAGGGTTTGCGCTGGGGTGCCGAGATTTACCACAACCTCAACAAGGTGCTCCACGATCGTGGCCTCTCGACCACCGTCGGTGACGAAGGTGGCTTTGCCCCCAGCTTGCCCAACAACGAAGCCGCCTTGCAGGTCATCATGGAAGCCATCGAGCGCGCTGGCTATAATGCCGGCACGGACGTGATGCTGGCCATGGACCCCGCCTGTACCGAGCTCTACCACGACGGCAAATATGTGCTCGAGCGCGAAGGCCGCAGCCTGACTAGCGCCGAGATGGTCGAGTACTGGGCCAACATCGCCAGCAAATACCCACTCATCTCACTCGAAGATGGCTTGCATGAAGACGACTGGGCCGGTTGGGCATTGCTCCGCCAGCGCATCGGCGACCGCGTACAGCTCGTCGGCGACGATTTGCTCGTCACCAACGTCACGCGCCTCGAACGGGCCATCAATGAGCAGTCCGCCAACTCGATTTTGGTCAAAGTCAACCAAATCGGCTCGTTGTCAGAATCACTCAGCGCCGTGCAAATGGCGCAACGTGCCGGCTGGACCGCCGTCATCTCGCACCGCTCCGGTGAATCCGAAGATACCACCATTGCTGACTTGGCTGTGGCCACCAACGCCGGCCAAATCAAAACCGGCGCCCCGGCCCGTACCGACCGTATCGCCAAGTACAACCAACTCTTGCGCATCGAAGAAGAATTGGGCACTGCCGCCCGCTATCCCGGCATGTCCGCCTTCAACGTCAAGCGCTAGTTTTCGCTAGCACGCTCACAATCCCCCGTACGCTCCACAAAGAGCATACGGGGGATTGTTTGTACCCTAATTTTTTCACCGGCAAATTAGCCCGTAGCAGCCCGCACCAAGTTTGCTAACAACTGTACATTGGTCATCGGTCCGGTGCCACCCGGTACCGGCGTAATCGCCGCGGCGTGTGTCACCACTTCGGCAAACGCCACATCACCCACCAAGCTGCCGTCAGCCCGCACATTGATGCCAAAATCAATCACCACTGCGCCGGGTTTGACCATCTCACCGCGAATCAATTCGGCGCGACCAACTGCTGCCACCACGATGTCGGCGGTGCGCACGATGGCCGCTAAATCGTGGCTGCGTGAATGGGCGATGGTCACGGTGGCATCGGCTTGGAGCAACAACCAGGCCATCGGGCGCCCTACTACCGCACTGCGCCCCACTACCACGGCCTGCTTGCCGGCCACCGCTATCCCGTAGTGGCGCAACAAGGCCATGCCGCCAGCGGGGGTGGCCGGCACAAAGCGGGGATGACCATTGGCGAGGCGACCGGCGTTTTCGGGGTGGATGCCATCGATATCTTTGCGTGGGTCGAGCTGGGCCACCACCGCTTCGGCATCGATTCCTTTGGGCAACGGCATCTGGATGATAATCCCCTGCACCGCGCCGTCGTCACTCAAGGCCCGCACCGTCTGATTGAGCTGCGCTTGGCTGACATCTGCCGGCAACGCTACCAACTGGTACCCCGCCCCTACCTCGCCACAAATCCGCCCAATCGCCCGCACATAGCGGTCGGCAGCCGGATCACCCGCCACCTGCACCACCACCAGATTGGGGGTAACTTCCATTTGGGCGATACGCTGTTTCAGCGATTCTTTGGCGGCTACTGCCGCACTTTTTCCATCCAAAATCAGCGCTGTCATGCGTTTCCCGTTCGTATATCAGCCATTATTTCCCTGTCGCCAAAAAATGGGTCATGCGCACGCGTACAATCCGCTCGATCAAGGGATGGGGGAATGGGCCGGTCAATGGCAATTGCACCGCCCCTTTGGATGTTTTGTATCCAGCCAACTCACTCTGCAATTCGGCAACCACTTGGGCTCCCGGGTATATGCCGATGTGGTGCGTATATCCAGCAAAATGCACGAGATTTTTGCCGTTGATTTGGTAGGTTGGCATGGCGTAGCGTATGGCTTCACTTGCCTCGGGCAACAATCCACTGATTTGGGTACGTACTTGGTCCAAAATCACTCGTAATGCCGGTGATCGTGCCGCAATATAGGCGTCGATAGTGGCATATGATTGCATCGCATCGCCACCTATTGATCTTGAGGGTAGCGCCCCTTCAACGGTTGCACCAACTCAATCGGATTACCGTCGGGGTCTTTGAAAAAACCAATCCGGACCGCATGATTGTCAGGAAAATTAAACGGCGGAATGTGAAACACCACCCCTTTGGCCGTCAACTCTGCCGCCGTTGCATCGATGTCATCGACCTCAAAGGCGAAATGATCCCAGCCGCCACTCGTACCTGCCACATGTGTTTCGCGTGACACAAGTTCAATGGTGAGTGGGCCGGTCTGCAGGAAAATAATCTCTTTACCGACGAACTTCCCCACCACTTCCAGCCCGAGTACCTCGGTATAAAACTGCTTCATGGCGGCGAAATTTGCCGTTACCACGGCAACGTGGTGGACTGCATTCAATTTCATGAGTATTTTCCTCTCTGCGTAATAAGCTATGGTCTTGGCATTATACTGTCATGCACCCCCGCGGGCTACACGTGCACGGGGTCGCGTTCGAGAGCCCCTGTTTTCAATGCCCCAGCCCGGGCATAATTGACGACAATCACGCCATCGGGGGCGACGATACTTTCGGTAATCGTAAATGCGGCGGGGATGGTGCCCTCGGCAAACAAGCGTTTGCCGCTCCCCAAGGTAATCGGGTAAATCATCAGCCAATATGCATCGACCAAATCATGATGCATCAGGGTTTGCAACAAATTACTACTGCCCCATACATGCAAATCGCGGCCTGGTTGTTGTTTGAGCGTGGTGATTTTGCTGGCGATATCACCGTTCAAGAAGACGGTGGGGTGCCATTCACTGGTCGTCAGGGTATTGGACGCGACATATTTGGTAGCGAGATTGACGTTAGGCCAAAATTCACCATGATGGGGCCAATACGGCGACCAAATTTCGTAGGTGTTGCGCCCCAACAATAAGTCGAACGGTTTGTTCATTTGGGCGCGCAATGCGACGCTATGGCTGTCATCATCAAACGAGGCAATCCAACCACCATGGCGAAAACCGCCACTGGTGTCTTCACTGGGACCACCAGGTGCTTGAATAATGCCATCAAGCGAGAGATGCTCGTGCACGATGATTTTTCGCATAATTCCCTACCTCAATAGGTTTGCTATCGAAATTATTCGCCATTAGTATACCAAATCAATAAATTGAAAATTGATTATTGATAATGGAAAATGCCTCCACGCGAGATAAGCTGAAGGCCTCCGTGACCTCCGCGCCTCCGCGTGGGTAAATCAGCATTTCGCACCCACAGGCATTTATCGGAATGATATATCCTACCGCTCGGAGATTGCACGGTCGCGATTGCTCCCATGCAATGACGCACGGTTGGTTTATGCGGCCTCTGCGCCCTCTGTGTGAGATAAATCGGCATTGCGCATTCACAGGCATTTATCGGAAAGATTTACCCGACCACTGGGAGATTGCACAGTCGCTTCGCTTCCATGCAATGACGCACGGTAGGTCTCTGTGCGAGATAAATAACATTCTCCAATTCACGGTAAAATAGCACCACTCACCTATGGAAGGAACAACACCATGTCAACGACATTATTTACCGTAGATGCCTTTACCAATCAGCCCTTTGCCGGCAACCCTGCGGCGGTGTGCCCACTCGACGGACCGCGCGATGCAATCTGGATGCAACAGGTTGCCTTCGAGATGAATTTGTCCGAGACCGCATTCCTGTGGAAGCAAGGCGACCTGTGGAGCCTGCGCTGGTTCACTCCGGTGGCGGAAATGGATTTGTGTGGTCACGCCACCCTTGCGAGTGCCCACATCCTCTGGTCACACGGCTATGCCGACCCCAGCGAAGGCCTCCAATTCACCACCCGCAGTGGAATTTTGACTGCTTCTTACGCCGACGGCTGGATTACCCTCGACTTCCCCAATGAAGCACCGCACCAAATCGCCACATTTGCGGCCCTCAACGATGCCTTGGGATTTACGCCACAGTGGGTCGGTCAAAATCGCATGGACATCATCGTGCGCGTCGACACCGAAGCCCAAGTAGTCAATTACGCCCCCGATTTTTTGAAATTCTCCAAAGTCAACACCCGCGGGGTTATTTTGACCGCACCAAGCAGCACGGCGGGGATTGATTTTGTGTCACGCTTTTTTGGCTCAAATGCCGGATTGGGCGAAGACCCCGTCACCGGGTCGGCCCATTGTTGTTTGGCACCCTATTGGGGCGAGATTTTGGGCAAAACAGCGCTCATCGGTGCGCAACGCTCACCACGCGGCGGCATCGTCCGTACGAAATTGGTCGGCGACCGTGTCAAACTCATCGGTCAAGCCATCACCATCTTGCAGGCGCAGTTATTCGTGTAAGGCCCAGACCAGACATGCTCGCATAGCAAAGAGGATAGTACGATGCCTATCGATCATTTTTTGGCGGTTGACCTGGGTGCCTCGGGTGGACGGGTCATGCTGGGGCGCTGGGATGGCGCCCGCATCTCGATTGAGCCGCTCACCCGCTTCGAAAACGGCCCGATTGCGGTGCACAATCGCCAGCACTGGGACATTTTGGGGATTTGGAATCATATTTTGGCGGGGATTCGCACCCACACCAGTCGTGGTGGCGCACCGCTGGCCGGCATTTCGGTCGATAGTTGGGGCGTCGATTATGGCCTGCTTGACAACCAAGGACGCCTCATCGCCAATCCCACCTGCTACCGCGACCACCGCACCGACGGCATGTTGGAACACGCCTTTGCCCGCGTGACGAGTGATGACATTTTTGCCACCACCGGTATTCAGTTCATGCAAATCAATACGCTCTATCAATTGTTGAGCATGCGTATGAGTAACGATCCGCAACTCGTGCACGCCGACAAACTGTTGTTGGTACCTGATTTGTTGCATTATTGGATGTCGGGCGTGGCGGTCGCCGAATACACCAACGCCTCGACCACCCAAATGCTCGATTGTCATACCCGCGATTGGGCCAGCGACATGCTGGCACGCCTCGACATCCCCCGCCAGATGTTAGCCAAAGTAATTATGCCAGGCACGATTCTGGGGCCGTTGCTTGCCAGCGTCTGTGCCGATACGGGGCTGACCAGTGCGCCACCGGTAATTGCCGGTGCCACCCACGACACCGGTGCGGCCATCGCGGCCATCCCTGGGCTCGACCCCCACAGTGCCTATATTAGTAGTGGCACGTGGAGTCTGATGGGGATGGAAATCCCGGTGCCGGTGGTTTCGGCCATGGCTCGGGCGGTCAACTTCACCAACGAAGGGGGCATCAATGGCACCATCCGTTTGCTCAAAAACATCGCTGGGCTGTGGTTACTCCAAGAATGCCGGCGCAGTTGGCAACGCCAAGGGCATGAGTATAGTTGGGATGAGTTAATGGCGCTGGCGAGTGGTGCGCCGGCATTTGCCAGTGTGATTAATCCCGATGCCCACGAATTCCTCAATCCCGATGACATGCCCAGCGCCATTCAATCGTATTGCCAACGCAACGGTATTGCGGTGCCACAAACCCCCGGTGCGGTTGTGCGCTGTTGTCTCGAAAGTTTGGCGTTGCGCTACCGCACCGTGCTCGACACCCTCAGCCAACTGAGTGGCAACCGCATCAATACGGTGCGGATTGTGGGTGGCGGCAGTCAAAACCAACTGCTCAATCGCTTTACCGCCGATGCCTGCAATTTGCCGGTGGTGGCAGGGCCGGTGGAAGCGACGGCCTTGGGGAATGTGCTCATCCAAGCCATCACCATCGGTGTAATTCCCGATTTGGCTACTGGCCGGCGGATTATCGCCGAATCCTATCCACCCACTATCATCGAACCGAGCCAACAGCGTACGGCGTGGGATGAACAGTTGCCGCGTTTCCAACAATTGCCGGCGTAGGCGGGGATTGTCTTTGGCGCGCACAGAGGGCGTGTAGGAAGCAACGGGTATACAATTGATGCGTGCCAATGCGAAACGGATCAGCGCCGCGAATGATATTTCCCCGTAGCGGAATATCGAGAGAAGGCATCCATGACCAACGAACAACTCTATGCATACATCGAGCGGGCCATTACCGAGCGCCATTTGGCGGGTGACAAAGCCCAGCTCAATAAGCTCCAGACGGCCTGCGGCGTCATCATGCTTGCTGCCCAAGATGCTAGTCAACCCGCCCTCGCCAAACAATTCCAGATTTTGGCGGCGCGGGCGGCCAATCTGGCCGAAAAAATCAGCGATCGGCGCTAATCATGACCATCACCCTTGCCGATATCCAAGCGGCCCATGCCGTCCTACGTGACGTCATCATCGCCACCCCCATATTGCCCGACGACAGTTTGTCGGCCCAACTGGGCGCCCAGATTTTTCACAAAGCCGAATCACTGCAACGCTCGGGGTCATTCAAGGTGCGCGGTGCCTACAACGCCATCCACAACCTCGATGACGCCGCCCGGCAACGGGGTGTGGTGACCAATTCGGCCGGCAATCATGCCCAAGGGGTGGCGTTAGCAGCCAAATTATTTGGCGTGCCGGCAGTGATTGTGATGCCCGAACACGCCCCCCTCACCAAAATCACCGCCACGCGGGCGCTGGGCGCCGAAGTGGTATTGGCAGGGGCAACCTTTGATGATGCAGGCATCACCGCCCGCCAGGTCGAAGCCGAACGCAATCTGACCTTTATTCATGCCTTCAACGACCGCCATGTGATTGCGGGCCAAGGTACCATCGGCCTCGAGATTTTTGCCCATCTCGCCAATGCCACCGTCATCGTCGTGCCCATTGGTGGTGGCGGCCTGATCAGCGGTATCGCCACTGCCTTGCGGGCCCTCGGCTCAACCGCCCGAATTATCGGCGTGCAGGCGGCTGGTTGTGATGCCGTGCGCCCATCGCTGGCAGCGGGCCGCCCCGTGCGCGTCGACAGCGTGCGCACCATTGCCGATGGGATTGCCGTCAAGCAACCAGGTGAATTGACCCTGGCCATTATCAAACAATTTGTTGACGCTGTGGTGACGGTCGATGATGATCAAATCGCTGCCGCAATCACCCATGCCGCCCGTTCGCTCCACCTCGTGGTCGAAGGGGCCGGGGCGGCAGGACTGGCCGCCTTGATGGCCGGGCTGATTCCGTTGACAGCGAGCGATGTGGTCTGTAATTTATTGTGTGGCGGCAATATTGATCCTAATTTTTTGACCCGGGTCATCGAGCAAGTCCTCGTCAAACAAGGGCGCTACCTGATGCTCAAAGTGCTCGTGGCTGACCGTCCCGGTAATTTGGCACCGTTGTTGCGGGTGGTGGCGGATAGTGGGGCGAATGTGGTCGATATATTCCATCGCCGTGCTACTTGGCTGGTGCCCATCGACCGCGTCGGCATCGAGCTCATCCTCGAAGTGCGGGATATGGCGCACGGCCACGAGGTAATCACGACCCTCCGGAGCCACGGCTACGTGGTCGAACAAAACGCAGAGTGGAGTGCATGAACAACAACGCTATTCGCTTGATTGTCAGCGATATCGACAGTACCTTGATTTGGCGTGGGCACTTGCCTCCCCAAAATCGCACTGCCCTGGCTGCCGCCCACCAACGAGGCATCCACGTAGTGCTCGCCACGGTACGCAAATATTCGTCGGCCAAAGAAATCGCCGACCAGCTCGATTTCGCCTGCCCGTTGATTTGCGAGGGGGGCGCTACCACCTACGACGCCACGGGGCTATGTGTGGCGGCGCTGGCAATCCCCGCCGACATCATGCAGGTGATTGCGCAAACTGCTGATCAGCGAGCCATCCCGCTGTTGCTCACCAGTACCGGCACCAATTACGCCACCGCTGGCGCGATCAAAGAATTGTCGGCGTTTGACTTCGATACCCACCAGGTCGCAAACGCTACCAGCGTTTGTCAACACCACGCCATTACCCGGATTATCGTTGCCGAAGCACATCACGTCTCTGCACTCGAAGCGGCCATCGCGCATCTGCCCATCCGCATCGCCAAGCATTTTAATCGAGAAGGTCTGCTCGAAGATGCCGTGATTACCGCACCCAATGCCACCAAAGAAGCCGCCCTGTTGGCGTGGTGCCAGCAACGGGGGCTCGATTGGCACGATGTGTTGGCGATCGGAGATGCCGAAGCCGATTTGGCGATGGTGCAAGCGGCCCGCATCGGCGTAGCCCCGGCCAATGCCCACGCCACTGTCAAGGCCGTTGCCAATTGGGTAGGGCCTTTGGCCGAAGCAGGAGCGGTGGCCGCCGCAATCCAACGCTTTATATTTGATTCATTTCCGAAAGAAGGTTTTTAATGATTATGGCAGGCTCGCGCACCGCCACGATTTTGGCGATTCAGACGATTAGTATTCACAGCACCATCATGGTCGACGTCAGCTATCAAATCAGCTCCGAAGCCACACCCCGCAACGCCCGCCTCGGTGGCGAAGCCATCAATGGCAATTTGGTGGTGGGGGCTAGCGTACAAGTAACCTTCGTGATGAATGTGGCCACCGGTATGAGCGTGACAAGGTAAGCACTCCATCTTTCCCACGATGTCCCAGCCAACAAACAATCTCGGTCACGATGTGTGACCGAGATTGCCCGTTATGGGTGCGAGGAGTTTGGCTACATCACGGGCAAAGCGACGTGGATAAGCGCCGATTCCAACACACTATTGTCGTCGCTCACCGACGAGTCTGATTTGTTCGTCGCCTAGACTGCCGCCGGCGCACCAGCCTATTGTATGGGGGTCTTACTCGCAGTAGGGGTGTTGGTGGCGGTGCGCGTCACCGTGCGGGTGCGGGTACTGGTGGCAGTACGTGTGGCGGTGCGGGTGTTGGTGTTGGTGCGGGTGTTGCTGG
>CALQBW020000101.1 GCA_943328915.2 Singulisphaera sp. GP187
GTGGTCGGGGTACTGGCAGGAGCAGAGCTCGGGGAAGGTGTTATCACGTGGCTGGGGACGCTGTTTGCCTTGATTTGTTTCACCATTGGATTTGCCGGGATTGCGCTGGGGGTAGCCGCACGGTCTAAAAGCATCATGGGCTACCATGGTATGATTTTTCTGTTTAATTTGCCATTGCTGTTTGCATCAAATGCGCTGTATTCACTCGAAAACACCCCAATTTGGATGCAATGGATGGCCAAATTCAACCCAGCTACGTGGTTTATTGATGTGGCAAGGGGTACCACCCAAAGTGGTGGGATGAGTGCCAACATTCTCAATTTGGCATTATTACTCGGCTTTGCGATTGCCGGAACGTGGCTAGCGTTACGGCGATTTAATGCAATTACCGCTACGTAAACGCAATGGAAATTTCATGAACGGTGGTTTCACCGTTCAAATCGACACCAGTTCTTTTTTTCGATTATACTAATTTTAGCACGTATGTGCATATACAGCGGATAGGGAAAGAGTCATATGGCACGAGATAGTATTGTCATCCGTGGGGCGCGCGAGCATAACCTCAAAGGCATCGATCTCACGATTCCACGGGATAAATTGGTAGTTTTGACCGGGGTATCTGGGTCGGGTAAGTCATCATTAGCATTTGACACCCTGTATGCCGAAGGACAACGACGTTATGTTGAGTCTTTGTCAGCATATGCACGACAATTTTTGGGACAGCTCGAAAAGCCTAAAGTAGATTTCATCGGTGGTTTGTCGCCTGCGATTGCGATCGAACAAAAAAGTGCTTCCAAAAATCCACGGTCGACGGTGGGGACCGTGACAGAAATATATGATTACCTGCGTTTGCTGTATGGGCGCGTCGGTACGCAACACTGCCATGTCTGCGGGCAAACTGTCGCATCACAGAGCCCAGAACAAATGGTTGACCGCGTACTAACGCTCACAACCGGCACTCGCTTTATGGTACTCGCCCCAGCAATATCACGTCGCAAAGGCGAATACAAAGTAGTCTTTGCAGATGCGCGCACCGAAGGGTTTACCCGTGTGCGTGTCGATGGCGAAATTATGGATTTGAGCACCGAAATAAAGCTCAACAAAAAAGTAAAACATTCTATTGAAGTTGTGGTGGATCGGCTTGCCGTACCGAATCGTGACGACGTGACGCTTGACACGACCGATGTAGGTGTCGGCAAAGCAAGCGCCAATCTCCAAAACACGTGGGATGCGTACGTCACTCGGGTCACAGACGCAATCGAGCTGGCAGTCCGTACTGGCGATGGCGTATGCGTGATTAGCATTGTCGACCGCCCCAAGAGCGACGAAGAAGGAATCGGGCCAAACGAATGGAATATGAGTGTCGAAAACACCTGCACCACCTGTGGGATTTCGTTTAACGAATTAACCCCGCAGATGTTTTCGTTTAACTCACCCCAAGGCGCTTGTGCCGATTGTACGGGACTCGGGACACGCATGGAAGTCGACATCAACCTGATGGTGCCCAATGATGCCTTGTCGATTCATGAAGGCGCTATCCCGTATTGGGGCGAATTGCGCAAAAAACGTGACGGCTGGGGTTACAAAAGCTTGGCAGTAATCGCCGCTCATTTCGAAATCAACCTCGATGCACCATGGCGTGATTTGAGTGAAAAAGCGCAAGACGTTATCATTAACGGCGGCGGCAAAGAGCGGGTTAAATTTAATTGGGCAAATGAGGAGAGTGGTTCGCGCGGGGAATTTATGCGCACCTGGGAAGGGCTTGCGAGTGAAATTAGTCGGCGCTATAACCAGACCGGAAGCGACATGAACCGCGAATACTATACATCGTTCATGAGCGATCAACCATGCCCAACTTGCAAAGGGGCGCGATTACGCGCCGAAAGTCGGGCGGTCAAAGTCGGCGGTTGGTCTGTCAGCGATGTATGTGCACTCAATGTCAGCGAAGCACATACGTGGGCAATAGGCCTCGCCAGCGATAGCGCAATAACCGTCGAAAACGCTATGGTAACGCCGTTGGCAGGGAATGCGTTATTTATTGCCGGCGATATTTTGAAGGAAATCCAAGAACGCCTAGGGTTTTTGTTGAATGTTGGGTTGCATTATTTGACCATGGCACGGGCTGCGCCGAGTTTATCTGGCGGTGAGGCGCAACGCATCCGGTTGGCATCCCAAATAGGCTCTGGTTTGGTGGGAGTGATGTACATCCTCGACGAGCCGAGTATTGGTTTGCACCAACGGGACAATCGTAAGCTCCTGAACACGCTGATTAAATTACGAGATTTGGGTAATAGTGTAATCGTCGTTGAACACGACCTCGAAACAATGCAGGCCGCAGATTTCTTGATAGACTTTGGTCCGGGAGCTGGAGTCAAGGGCGGAGAAGTAGTGGCCGCTGATAGTCCCGCGGAAGTTGCCAAAGTCGCGAATTCGCTGACGGGCGCCTATTTGTCGGGCAAAATGCAAATCGCCATTCCCGCCACGCGTCGCACTGGTACGGGAGAATGGGTCGAAATGCAGGGTGCACGGATGAATAATCTGCGCAATGTCTCGATAAAATTCCCACTCGGGACATTTATTGCCGTGACTGGGGTGTCGGGGTCAGGGAAGTCTTCGCTCATCAACGGCACGTTGTACCCCACCCTCGCCAATCGCTTGAGTCGCACCACGTTAATTACCGGTCCGCTCGATGCAATCACGGGCCTCGAATTCCTCGACAAAGTAATCGACATCGACCAACAACCGATTGGGCGTACGCCGCGATCAAACCCAGCGACGTATGTCAAATTATTTGATCATATCCGCGATTTATATTCCCAAACCCCTGAAGCAAAAGTGCGCGGCTATGATGTCGGTCGCTTTTCGTTCAACACCAAAGGTGGGCGTTGTGAAGCGTGCGAAGGTGCCGGCGTCCAACTCATTGATATGCAGTTTTTGGCAGATGTAGCAGTCCGTTGTGAATTATGCAAAGGCAAGCGCTACAATCGCGAAACGTTAACCGTCAAATATCGCGGCAAAACTATCGCTGATGTGCTCGACATGGATGTCCAGACGGCATTGGAATTCTTTGCACATATTCCCCGTATCACCAAAATTTTGACGACACTCCATGATGTGGGACTTGATTATATTGCCCTTGGGCAATCTGCAACAACGTTGTCGGGGGGCGAAGCACAACGCATCAAACTGTCGCGTGAACTCGCTCGTGCCGAAACAGGTCGTACGATTTACATCCTTGACGAACCTACCACGGGGTTGCATTTTGCAGATGTACAACGCTTATTGACGGTCCTTCACCGCCTCGTCGACGCCGGCAATACGGTACTGGTCATCGAGCATAATCTTGATGTGGTCAAAACCGCCGACTGGGTAATTGACATGGGGCCCGAGGGTGGTACGGGCGGCGGTCAGGTTATCGCTATGGGGACCCCAGAAGCCGTGGCGGCAGTGGCAGAATCACACACGGGATATTTCTTGGAAGAGATGTTACGCACTATAAACCGGACGTAATTCGGATACCCGCACGAGTTATGGTGGTATGATAATCCAGTTCATTTTTCAAAGGATATACCGTGTCAGATCGACTAAAGGTGGGGTTGGCGTTATTGGCAACGTACACGATTTGGGGTTCAACGTATTTAGGGATGAAGTTTGCCCGTGAAAGCTTCCCGCCCCTCAGTATGTCTTGTTTGCGCTTTGCTATTGCCGGGTTGGGGTTGATGCTGTTTATGCGCTTACGTGGGTCAGCCTGGCCCACAGGACACGAGATGCTGGGTGGCATGGGGATTGGCGTCATCCTCCTCGGCATCGGCAACGGTGGCGTGGTGCTGGGGCTGGGCTACATTTCGACTAGTCTGACCGCTTTGATTCTGGCTAGTTCGCCGATTTGGGCAGCTTTGTTTGCCGGGTTTTGGGGCTCATGGCCTAATCGCCGCGAAATCATCGGGTTGGCAGTAGGCTTCCTCGGGGCGGCAGTGCTCAGCTTTGACGGCAACATTCAAGCAGCGCCGTGGGGATTTTTTGTGTTGATGTTGGCCGCCATGGGCTGGGCGTTGGGGACCGTACTCATTCCGCGCGTCAAACAAGCGAGCGGGTTGATGGGCAGTGGGGCCCAGATGGTAGGTGCCAGTGCCTCACTTGCCATTGCTGCCCTCGCAACTGGTGAACATTTCACGGCCATGCCTACCACAAATTCCCTGCTGGCCTTTAGCTATTTGGTGATTTTCGGGTCGTTTGTGGGATTTTCGGCTTATTCATACTTGGTGCCACGGGTACGCCCCGCGTTAGCGATTAGCTCGGCATATGTCAACCCGATGGTTGCGGTATTGTTGGGCTTTTTGTTGAATCACGAGACGATTAGTCCCTACATGATGATTTCGTTGCCGTTGATTATCGGCGGCGTATTGTTGATGTCGTGGGCCAAAACTGCCACCCCCGCAAAGGCGACAGCCTAGCGCAATCGGACAAACCAATCCGCCCCTCATTGGCACAATCAACGCCAAAGAGGGGCGGATTTCTGTTTATTCACCGACCGCGCTGGAGCATTTTTTCCCCAACCCGAAATGCATTGGCCATAATTGTCAAGACCGGATTGAAGCCGCCATTGGTGACGTGGGTCGAGCCGTCGGCCACATACAAGTTGCTGATGCCGTGGATCTGGCCATCACGATTGGTGACCGACGTAGCGGGGTCGTCGCCCATGCGGCAGGTGCCTGCTTGGTGCTGGCCGCCACTGAGGGTCAAACTGGGTGGTTTGCCCCACAAACGAGTCACGCCGGCAGCCTCGACCCATTCCCGGGCGCGTTCGAACATGAAGGCCGACGTGCGCACCGATTCGGGGTGGGTGGTACCCGACAAACGCGCCACTGGCAGGCCGTAGCGATCGCGCACATCGGTATCGAGGGTTACGCGGCTATCAGGGCTGGGGATTTCTTGGACGGGGCCGGTGATGTCGACGAAGCGCGGATAGGCGTAACGCATGAACTCTTTGGCGGCCGCGCCCCACCGAGGAATCTCGGGAGGCAAAAAGCGCTTCCAGAAAATAATCGGCAAGGTAATGAATTCGTCGGCCAACATACCACCGCCAATTACATCGGCGTTGCCGTGATTGAATTGTGTGGTACAGACGCTAACGCCGGGGCCCTGCAGGTCGTTGACCGGTTCGGGGAGCAAGCCGATGGCGCGGGGATACATGTGCCCTTGCAAATGCCGCCCGAGCTGATCGGAATGATTGCCGAGGCCATTGGAATGGTCGCCACTGGCGGAATTCATCAGCAAGCGTGCCGATTCGATGGCCCCTGCCGACACCACCACCGTCGCGGCTTGGACGGTGTGTTGGGCGCCAGTGGCATCGGTATAGGTTACGCCGGCGGCGCGGTGGGCGTCGTGCATGTTGATGCGCAAGACATGGACTTCGGTCAGGAGCGTACAATTCCCGGTAGCCAGGGCGCGGGGAATCATGGTGTTGTGCGTGCCGTTTTTGGCATCGACATGACAGGCAAATCCCACGCACAACGTACAGCCGGTACAGGCGCTGCGGCCATGGCGGGCGACGCTATTGAGAAGCAAGGGTGGCGTGAAATTATGCCAGCCGAGGCGGGTGGCAGCCTCGTGCATAATCTGACCACGCACGGTTTTGGGCACCGCGGGCATGGCGTAGTCGGCGGCCCGGGGCCAGACTTGGGCGCTCAAGGCACTATCACCAGCCACACCGATTTCGTATTCGGCGCGTTGGTAGTAGGGTGCTAACTCGGCGTAGCTAATCGGCCAATCGGCGAGTGAGCTACCCACTGGCACGCCATAACGGGCGGCCATTCGAAAGTCGTCGGGCAGAAAGCGCCAGGCTTGGCCGCCATACACGGGCGTGCCACCACCCACCGCTACTGCGTTGTTATTGTAGTTACCATGGTGGGGTTGGACGATATGAGATTGACCTTGTTGGTCGACAAACACGCGCGGGTTGCCGGCGCCCGGGCCGGTGTTTTGGCCATATTGCGACAAACGGTGGTTGCGCAAATGATCGGTAACTTCGTCGCTGTAAGTATATGATTTGCCCCGCTCGAGGAGCAGTACTTTGGCGCCAGATTCGGCCAACAATGCGGCGATAATCCCACCGCCGGCGCCGGCGCCTATGACAATTGCATCGTAACTCATCGGCGTTCCTCGAATCCAATCATGCGCCAGCTGATGGTATCTTTGTTGCCACCTTGACGCGGGTCTGCATAAAAACCTTCGGCACACTGCTCGGCCAGCAGCGCCACAAAGGCTGGTGCATCGGTTAGCCAGACGGCTTGGGTGGTGCCAGCGGCGACGTCGTGCAAAATAACGTCCATTTGGTCAGGTGTAAGGGCGGCAAAGGGTTGGTGATGGCGGATATCGGCTTCGTGGTGCAGGGCGGTTAAGGCGGCGGTATAGGTGGGAATCAGGCCGGTTTCGTGTTGGAGCAAGGTCAGCAAATAGCGATCGACCTCGGCATCCAAGCCACCTGGCGCATCATCGACGGGAATCATGCGGTCGACGACTGCACGCAGCGTTGCGTATTGGCTGGCATCAAACATAGCCACCTCGGTGGTAGAAAAGAATGTGGACGCATCATAACATAGCACGGTGTGGTTGGCACAGACCTTTCTGCAGATTTGACCCACATACAAACACAATTATTTTTTGATGAAAAAACATACCGGTGCACGTAATGAATACACTATTTGCAGGCTCTTTGGAGGGCACAGATTCAGCCTCAAACCCTACGTCCCCCGCATATTTGATGATTGCCAAAAAACAGCGTACAAATCAACTTATCATTATCAATGCAATCGACCCCAACCACCAAAAAACCTCACACTGAATGAATCCTCGATATACGTATCAATATGCAGAACTGTGAATGTCTAACCGTGGTGACTGCGATTCCATACGAATGAGGGTGAAAATTGGCACCGTTTACGCATCAATCTCCAATCGATTCAAAATGAACAATATCCATGCAGTCCACATTCGTTGTAAAACGACGAAAAAAATTGTTTGGTTTCGTTATTTGATACTATATAATTCAAATGATATCCATTTTGATAGACAATCTATAACTTTATAGGGGAATTGTATGAACATGCAACGACGCACACTATTTTTAGCAATTGTCTCATTGAGTATATTGTTTAGTTGTGTGTACTTCCTCTTACAAAATATCAATACCCTTTCACCACTCGGGCGCATCAAAAACGCCCAAGAAGTAGCCAAGTTGACTGGTAAATATACATTTCGTAGTGAAATAGTTCAAATCACCAATCTGAGCCCCAACACCAGCAATTACGGCAAAAAAAGTCAGCATGACACGTTTGTGGTGGAGGGAGCGGTCAACGAATCGCAACAGACTAGTAATTTAACCATCAGCAACACCCAAGGGGTGATGATGGAAGTCAAGCGCGAGCGTGGCGCAACTTACATGCGTCAGGCGGGAGGGGCGTGGCAACGATCAGCGAATAGTGGTAGTGCCAGTCAACTCAATAGCTTGAGCTTCCTCGCCGGTGTAAGCAATGCCACACGTGATATGACCGATGCCCAACGGTACGCGTTTGAATTTGACGGGGCCAAATTCACCGATCATTTCGCACGCCTGCTCAGTGCCGATGAAGCGCATGGGATCTCGCACAACCAAGAGTGGGCGGACATCGCCAATTCGGCGCAATTTCGTTTGGCGCATGGTGATGGCAATATGACCATTGATACAGATGGATTGCCCCAATCTATCGAAATGCACATCGCAATGCCTGGCGATAAAAAACAAGGCAGTAGCGATACCCGCATCGCCACCACGTTTTTAAATTATGCTCGTACGGGGTTGGCACTTCAAAAAATAGCAAATAATCCTTTTTATGTCATTGGAACATTGCTTAGCAGTGATGTTAATACAATACGCACAATTTTGTTAGGTTCTATTGCAGTATTGCTACTTATAATTGGCGTTGCCCTGTTATTCGCCATGCGGCACAAACTCTATCTTCCAATGGCCATTTTGGTTGTTGGGATAATGTTATTTCAACCATTTAGCACCATCCCCCGCACCATTGCCGCGAGTCAGACCCCGCCGGTTGCCCCTGGAACGCCGAGCAACCCCATCACACCACCAGAGCCGGAATTCAATCCACTACAATCGCCCTTTAATCAAGGTGCAAATATCGCGTTACCAGCAGCGGGTACGAGTACCGCATCAGGCATGGTGGTGGGTACAAGTGCCACCCAGCGGTTGGTGCGGGATGCGAGCACCACGAATTCCAACGCAGATGATACTGACAAAGATGGATTGTCCGACAACGAAGAAGTATTAAATGGCACCGACCCCACCAACCCCGACAGCGATGGTGATGGCTTGAGCGATAGCCAAGAAATAAGCATAGGCACCAATCCTTTACTTGGAGACGAAGATAATGATGGCTTAACTGACAGTGCCGAATTGCAAATAGGGACTGATTCAACATTAGGCGATTCGGATTACGATGGACTCGCTGATTTTGCGGAAGTAACAACGTTTACGCAATATTCAGGATCAAATAATAAGTTTTATTCAAATCCTCTTGATCCTGATACCAATGGTGACGGTATCTACGATGGACAAGAATGTTTTGCAAAACAATACAGCCCTTCTGCACCTTGTTCAGATAGTGATGGCAACGGGGTACCTGATTTTCTCTCATTTGATAATGATGGGGATAAAGTGCCAGATACCATTGATATCTCACTGGACATGGTATCAAATGTGACCTATACAAAAGAAAATCCGTTCAATTTCAAAATCACCAATACAACGACAAGCACTGTACCATTAGAAGTAACCATCCAACTTCGCCCAAATAACGACAATTTGCTGTACGCAAATGATGCAGTCTATGATTGGCCAAGCGGTGATACCCAAGGTCAAGTCAAACGCGGAAAAGATTCAACTTACGCCACACTTCTCAAAGCAACTGA
>CALQBW020000102.1 GCA_943328915.2 Singulisphaera sp. GP187
TACCAATCGCGCCGGTGTCATCATAGACCGTGCGCATGTTGGCGTTGAGTTGCAAATCGCTACGCAAGCCTTTGGCCATGCTCACCAAACCGTCGTGGTTGCGCTTGAGCGGGAAGAATGCCACTTTGATGGGTGCCAAATGAGGTTTGAGGTGCAACACCGTGCGGTAGAATTCATCCACCACCGGCTGGGTGACGCCCCGCAGTTTTTTGCCGACCTCGATACCGTCGGCGCCGGGCATATTGAGCAACTGCTCGATTTCGGGCAATCGCTTGCCCAAATCGCTGCCGATGGCGTCGGCTTGGGTCGTGATGGCGTCGCGTTGCTCGGCGCTGATTTTTTCGTTGCGGCTGACCGATTTGCGGAAGGTGTCGAGGGCGACTTGTACTGCTTCGACCTTGTCGCTGGCGGGGGTTTTGACCATTTGCTCGTCGTAGGCCTCTGACATCACGGCGAGGAAGCAGCGCCCGACGCCAGCCGACGGCTCAATCACAAACGGCACCACGTGGCGGTTGTTGGCTTGGTCGTAGTAGGTCAATTTGGTGACGCTATCGCGGTTGGGAGCCACTTTGGCGGCCAAGCCGAGGTTGTCTTGGTCGCGGGAATGCGAGCCCAGGTCGTAGTCGCTGCGGCTGGCGATGCCTTCGATTTCTTCGTAGCCCAGGGTGGGGTAGTCGTACATCAAATCGTAGGTGCGCTTGGAATAATGCGCCAAATCGCCTTTGGGCACATCGTAGACTTGGATTTTGCTACGGGGTACGCCAATCGATTCCCACCAACTCAAGCGATCTTCGAGCCAACGTTCGTGCCAGGCTTCGTCGCTGCCGGGCATCACAAAGTACTCAATTTCCATTTGTTCGAATTCCCGCACTCGGAACAAAAAATTACGTGGGTTGATTTCGTTGCGGAAGGCCTTGCCTACTTGGGCTATCCCAAACGGTAATTTGCGACTGGTGGTCGACAGCACATTGCCGAAGTTGGCAAAGATGCCTTGGGCCGTTTCGGGGCGTAAATAGGCAAACGAATCGCTGTCGGCCACGGGGCCGATGGCGGTTTTGAACATCATGTTGAACGGGCGTGCCTCGGTCAAATCGCTCGAGCCACAGGTGGGGCATTTGCCCTTGATGTGGTCGGCCCGCCAGCGCCCTTTGCAGTTTTTGCAGTCAACCAAGGGATCGTTGAATGTTTCTTCATGGCCCGAATACTTCCAGACCAGTTTGTTCATCAAAATAGCGGCATCCAAGCCTTCCATGTCATCACGGGCATAGACGTTGGTGCGCCACCACGCATTGATGATGTTGTTTTTGAGCTCGACCCCTAACGGACCGTAGTCAAACACCCCTTGTAGTCCGCCGTAAATGTCAGAACTGGGGAAGATAAAGCCGCGGCGTTTGCACAGGGAGGCCAATTGTTCGAGTGAGGCTGCCGGCATCGTCATGCTCCTTGCTGGGCCCGGGACACACAAAAACCCCAGGCGAAACGAATCTCGCCTGGGGACGCAGAGTCTGCGCGGTTCCACCCCAGTTACCAAGGCCATCACGGCCCCGATCCCTCTTTGTGTATTGTGTTGTCTAGCTCCGCGGTGCCGTTCACGTCAACTATGGTCGAGCTCACACGCTCCTCGACTCGCTGGACACTCGTTGTTCGCTACTCTCCGCTTCATCGCTTGTCTGAGAGTATAGCACGACGGGCGGTGTGTGGGCAAACCAGAGTACCATGCCTGCTCCAAGGACGAGACAAATCACGCCAATCAATGAGAACCCTGCTGGCGATGCACTGTCGTCAATCGGCGGGTTCGGTAATATTTCGGTATTGGCCTGGGGGAATTTGGCTTCGCCCCCTTTGTAAACGATATCTTCATGCATACGCGTCTGCGTCGCCTGTACCAGCGCTCCGTTATCCCAGCCAAGCACTGGGCTGGCGGCGACGGTCGCGGTCGCACTAGGCTGACAGGTACTCAAGTCAAGCTGACAGGCAGTTTGGGCTAAGTCAATCTTCCCCATTTGCACATCATGTGGGTTGTACAACGTCACTACTGGATCAGCGGTGCCGCTCCACTCTATGGTCTGACAGTCGGTTTGGCTGGTGGTAATGACTTTAGTGGCGTCGTGGCTTTTGAGCGTCCAGTCGGCCAACGATTGTCCTTGTGGGGCACACAGCACCAATACTGGTGTGCGATTGCTCATGCGCATCCGCAGCAATACGGTGGTGGGGGTTACACTGACACGCACATTTGACTTGGTTCGGGTGCGTGATGCCGTGCGTGTGTCACTGGGAGTTCTGCTGGGAGACATTGTTTTGGTAAAAGAAGGTGTCCTGGTCGCACTTGGTGTTTTGGTAAAAGAAGGTGTCCTGGTCGCACTCGGTGTTTTGGTAAAAGAAGGTGTCCTGGTCGCACTCGGTGTTTTGGTAAAAGAAGGTGTCCTGGTCACACTCGGCGTTTTGGTAAAAGAAGGTGTCCTGGTTACACTCGCTGTTTTGGTCATACTTGGATTTTCCGTCTCACTCGCAGTCAGTGTAGCTGATGGGGTGACGGTGTCGCTAGGCGTTTTGGTCAAAGACGGTGTTTTGGTCAATGATGGGGTTTTGGTGGACGATGGGGTGGCTGTGTCTGAAGGGGTTTTGGTAGCGGAAGATGTAGCCGTATCTGTGAGCGTGTGGGTTGCGGAAGGGGTGGGGGTATTTGATGGGGTTTTGGTGGACGATGTGGTGGCGGTATCACTGAGGGTATGCGTTGCGGAAGGGGTGAGAGTAGCAGTAGCAGTTTTGGCAGAAGCCGGTGTATCAGTGAGTGTATGCGTTGCCGATGGGGTGATGGTGTCGGTGGGGGTTGCGGTGGCGGTCGCCGTTGCCGTAGGTGTTGCCGTATGCGTCAACGTTGCGGTAGCATTGAGGTTGGCTATCGACGGTGCGCCTTTGACTATTGACGTCGATCCATCGGGGATGCGTGCCATACTTTCGGTACTTTTCAGGGCACCAAAGTCGATGCGGTCGACTTGCGTGCCGCTGGCGTCAAGGAGCACCGCGGAATCGCCGGTGTTGTTGAGGATAGCGGTCGTAATTGCCACTGCCAACACTGCATGTGGTGCGATGATGCTCCCGGTGGGGATGGTGGTTTGGATGCCGCCTGGGGTATCGTCGTCGACGCGCCAACCACTCACATCGACGGCAGTATCGCTAGTGTTGTAGAGCTCTACCCATTCAGGGCCGCTACTCGGCGCTGGGAAGACTTCGTTGATGACTATGCTTGTCCACAATATCAATGCCAACATGGACGCTCCTCCTGCCGTTCGGTTTGTGATATTACCGTTTCGGGCAGCGCCAAAGGTACGTACATCCACTTTTTCGCCACAAAAAGGATTCTCACGCAGTTTTTTTGGCGAAACGATTCGGCGAATGTGGTAGAATAAACGTAGTTAGAAATGTTTTTGATAGATGTGTTTAGCGCATCTGAATCGAGGAAATAATGCATACAAGAGTTGCTATTATTGGTTCTGGCCCTGCCGGATTGACCGCCGCGCTCTATGCTGCCCGCGCAAGTCTCGAGCCACTTGTCATCCGTGGCCTGCAGCCAGGTGGCCTGATTGCCACCACCAGCGAAGTCGAAAACTATCCTGGTTTTGTGGATGGCATCGGCGGCTATGAATTGTCGGACAACATGGAAAAACAAGCCATGCGCTTTGGTGCCAAATTTAAAGACACCTTGATTACCTCGATTGACGCATCGCAACGCCCGTTTGTGTTGCATACCGATGACGGCGAACCGATCACTGCCGACACCATTATCGTGTCGACGGGTGCCTCGCCGCGCCACTTGGGCGTCCCCGGCGAAGAAAAATTGGCCAATCGCGGCGTGTCGTACTGTGCCACCTGTGATGGCTTTTTCTTCCGCGAAAAGCGCGTGGTCGTGGTCGGTGGCGGCAATAGCGCCATCGACGAAGGGTTATTTTTGACCCGCTACGTGACCGAATTGGTCATCATCCACCGTCGCGATAGCTTGCGTGCCGACCCCATCCTGCAAGAACGTGCGTTTGCCAACCCCAAAGTGCGCTTTGTGTGGGATTCGACGGTTGACGAAGTGTTGGGCGAGCAATCGGTCACCGGCGTCAAAATCCGCAACCTCAAGACGGGCGAAATCACCCAGCTCGATACCGAAGGCGTATTCCCCTATATCGGCCATGTGCCCAACACCGGCATTTTCAAGGGGTTGCTTGATCTCGACGAAAACGGGTTCATCGTTTCCGAAGCGCATACGCGCACCAACGTGTCCGGGATTTTCGCGGCCGGCGATGTGGTTGACCACGTCTATCGCCAAGCCGTTACCGCCGCCGGCGAAGGCTGCAAAGCCGCCATGGAAGCGGTATGGTACCTCGCCGACCTAGACTTTGCCGCCAGCAAAAAAGCCGCAGTATAGCGTGTACAACCCCACAGATGACGGCATTTCACGCCGTTGTCTGTGGGGTTTTTTGTTCATTTTGGCATAGCAAAAGGACACAGATATGACGATGCAACGAGAATCAGCCTGGCCGATGGTGAGTGTCGCCGATGCCCAAACCGTGATTACCGCGATAAGTTCTACTCCCCTCACCAGCGAAAAAATCGCCCCCCATCAGGCCGCCGGCCGGATTATCGCCACCACCATCACGGCGTCCACTGCCATGCCCAGTGAACCGCGAGCCACCGTGGATGGCTATGCGGTGCGTAGTAGCGACGGCACCATGCCCCGCCAGGTGATTGGCGAATTAACTGCCGGCAATGATTTGATCGTCACCCTCGGGGCTGGCCAGGCGGTCCGGATTATGACCGGCGCGCCCCTCCCTCGTGGTGCCGATGCTGCCATCATGGTCGAACGCACTCGTGAAGTCGACGATGTGTTGACTTTTAGCGGCGATATCCGCGCCGGCGAATGCGTGTTGCCTACCGGTCACGATATGCAGGTAGGCGATGTAGTAATGCCGGTAGGTGCCGAACTCTCGCCGGGTGACGTGGGGCTACTCACCAGCATGGGCTTGCGCCACGTCGCAGTCTATCGCCGGCCGGTGGTTGCGGTACTGTCGACCGGCGATGAAGTCTACGAATACGACCAAGCCATCCCGTACGGTGGCGTGCGTGATGCCAATCGGCATGCCTTGTTGGCGGCGGTGGCGGCAGCTGGGTGCGAAGGGATTTCGTTGGGCATCGCACGTGACGATGCCGCCTTGCAACGCGCCAAAATCCTCGAAGGCCTGGCTCGCGCCGATGTGCTGATTACCAGCGGTGGCGTGTCGATGGGCACCCGCGATTATATCAAACCGTTGTTGGCCGAGCTGGGCACCGTCCAGTTTGGCCGGATTGCCTTTAAACCGGGTAAACCGACCATGTGTGCCACTGTCGGCTCACGCATCATGTTTGGCTTGCCCGGTAACCCGGTATCGTCGCTGGTGTCGTTCGAAGTGTTTGTGCGGCCGGCCTTGCGTCGCCTCCAAGGCGACCCCCAGCCTCATCGCCCGCTGGTACAGGTGACGCTGACGAGTACCATCAATCCATCGCCTGACCGTCCCGAATATCAACGGGCCATCGTGGCCTGGCACGCTGGTCAGCTACTGGCGACCACGACTGGTGCCCAAGGTTCGAGTCGCTTGTTGTCGTTGCGGGCTGCCAATGCCTTGTTGGTGATTGCCCCGGGTACCGAGCCGTTGACTGCCGGCAGTCACGTGGCGGCGTTACTGACCGGGGCGGTGCGCTGAAGTAGGCTGCGGCTGTGATGCTAGCGATTTGGCGCAACGATAGCCAAACATGGGTTGGTCATATCACCCACAAATAAGTGGTGTGAGATTTTTACAATTGCCTGTACTTGGTTCACCGCGGGCCAATCTATGTGCGAAGTGCTGCCAGGTTGCCGTCAACCGCGGACATGGCAAGCCGTATCAATATCTGTCCATGGTGATAGTGCAAATCAGCGTCCCCAATGAGAAGCCCCCATCACTGCGTACAGTGATGGGGGCTTTTGTGGAAGCGATCCCAGTTATCCTGCGCCCGTAGTTGGCGTTGGCGTCATGGTTTTGGACATGGTTGGCGTCATGGTTTTGGACATGGTTGGCGTCATGGTTTTGGACTTAGTGAGCGTCTTGGACATAGTGAGCGTCTTGGACATAGTGAGCGTCTTGGACATAGTGAGCGTCTTGGACATAGTGAGCGTCTTGGACATAGTGAGCGTCTTGGACATAGTGAGCGTCTTGGACATAGTGAGCGTCTTAGTCGAGGTCGGCGTGCTGGTATACGTACGGGTGACTGGCGGCGTACGGGTGATGGTTGGTGTCGTTGTTATGGTGGAAGTCCGGGTAGTGGTTGGCGTAAGCGGTGACAGGACTGCACACGCAAGCAACCCGTTCGAATCGCTATTTGTGCCATCGGGACAGGTAGTATTCTTCCAAATAATGGGAGCAAAATAAGACCAAGACCAATCCCCTTGTCGGAGGTTCATATTGGAGAGATTCGCACCGGTGAGATTCGCATTGGTGAAATTGAACGATCCGGATGAGGAATTGGAGAGATTCGCACCAGTGAGGTTGGCACCGGTGAAATTTCCACGGTCAAAATGCCAATAGGAGAGATTGGCATTTGGCCCTACCAGCACCCCACTCAATAATTGCCAGTCAGCGGGGAGTGCGCTGGGACCGCTAGTAATATAGCCAGAGCGAACAGTGGAGAGATCGAAACTAGAGAGATCAACACCGGTGAGGGTGGCACCGGTGAGGGTGGCACCGGTGAGGGTGGCACCGGTGAGGGTGGCACCGGTGAGGTCGGCATAGGCGAGGTTGGCATATGGTCCGACGAGATAGCCAGCAGTTAATATCCAGCCGGCTGGGAGGGTGGGCGGGGTCGTGGCAGTAATGCCACCAGAACTCACATAGGAAAGGTCCACCAGCGCAAGATTGGCACCCGTCAGATTGGCACCAGACAGATTGGCTCCTGGTCCGACGAAATACCCATTCGCTATTATCCAGCCGGTCGGCAGTGTCGGGGTGCCCGTGTTTCCACTCCAAATGACTCCCGACAAATCGGCAGTGGAGAAAATCGTACCGGTGAGATTATTATTTGTGAACTTGCCCCCCCACATACGCGTATTCGTGAACGTAGCATTGGTGAGATTGTTAGTTGTGAACGTGGCACGTTCGAGAGAGGTATTGGTGAAAATAGCTCCAGTGAGATTGTTAGTCGTGAACGTGGCCCCGCCGAAATAATTATTTGTGAACGTGGCATTGGTGAGATTGCACCCGATAAAACTAATCATGTCGAGAGTGGCATCGGTGAAATCGACCCCGGTGAAATCGATGGTGTTGAAAGTGGCATATGAGAGGTTGGCCGTTGGGCCTACCAGATAGCCTCCCTTCAAATACCAGCCGGTTGGGAGTGCTGTGGGCGTACCCGTAATGCCACCAGAACTCACCCCGGAGAGATCGACCCCGGAGAGATCGACCCCGGAGAGATTAGCGCCATACAGATTAGCTTTTGGTCCGACGATATAACCTCCCAGCAAATACCAGCCGGCCGGTAGGATGGGCGGGGTCGTCGCAGTAAGTCCACCAGTTTTAGCCGAATTAAAATCAACCCCCGAGAAATCGGCACCCGAGATATCGGCATTTTGTAGTGTGATTCCATTGAGTTTGGCATTATTAAACTTGACATTATTAAACTTGGCATAGGACAAATTACTCCACCGGAGATCGGCACTCGAGAGGTCAAAATTGGTGAAATCTGTCGGCTTGGCAACGGTACCGCCAAAGCTCGCACCACCCAGAATGGCCGTCGGCCCAACCAAGTAACCATTAATCAATCGCCAGCCGGTCGGCATAAATGCGGGTGTTCCCGTTATTCCACCAGATCTGACTCCGGTGAGGTCGGCACCGAAGAGATTCGCACCGGTGAGATTGGTACTGGAGAGACTAGCACCGCTGAGGTTGGCATATGAGAGATCGTTTTTGGATAAATCCGCACCATACAATCCGACTCCTGGTCCAACAAGGAATTTGCTCGCAGTTAATAACCAACCCTGTGGAAGTGCGGAGGGCATTCCTGTGAGGCCTGTTACACCTACTCCAGTGGAATACCAAATTCCGGTGAGATTGGCGGTGGAGAGATCGACTCCGGTCAGATTGGTATTGCCGAGATTGGCACCGCTGAGATTAGCATTGGTCAGATCGGCACCGGTGAGGTTGGCATACGTGAGATATGCCTGGGAAAGATTGGCGCCGGTGAGGTCGGCATCAGTAAAATTATCCCAATTCAGCCTGGCATTTGAGAAATCCGCATTTGAGAAATCACATCCAGTCAAATCTGCCCCCATGTTACGCGCTGCACAGTTTGGACTGCCAGGAGTACGGGTGTTTGTTTTGGTCATCGTATTGGTTTTGGTAGGGGTGATTGTTTTGGTTGCAGTAGCGGTTCTGGTGACAGTATTGGTACGCGTATTGGTTTTGCTGGCAGTACTGGTTATGGTCGGAGTGCCGACAGGCACACTACTTGCCACACACGCATGTAACCCATTCGTGTCACTGTTTGTCCCATCGGGGCATGTCGTATTACTCCAGAATGAACCTTCGAAAGATGAGTTCGTCAGATCGGCGCCGGTTAGGTTGGCACCTGTGAAATTGCTAGCTTGAAAGGAACCTCCGGAGAGGTCGGCTCCGGAGAGATTGGCTCCCGAGAAATCGAATTGAAACATATATCTATAAGAAAAATCGGCTTTGGGTCCCAGCAGATAGCTACCCCGTAAGATCCAACCGGTTGGGAGGGTAGGACCACTATTTATATATTCAGAACGCACACCCGAGAAATCAAAACTAGAGAGATTGACACCAGCGGTGAAGCTGGCATAACTGAAGTCGACACCGGTGAGGGTGGCACCGCTGAAATTAGCATTGGTCAGATCGGCA
>CALQBW020000103.1 GCA_943328915.2 Singulisphaera sp. GP187
CGCACCGTCGAAGATGTATTGGCGCGGCGCACGCGGGCATTGTTACTCAATGCCAAAGCCAGTATCACTATGGCGCCGGCCGTCGCCCAATTAATAGCTAGCGAACTCGACCGCGGTGAAGATTGGATAGCCGACCAAATATCGGCATACACCGCGCTTGCAACCGGTTACATATTGCCATAACGGTTGGGCAGGTTAATCCACACAAAAACCGGCGTTCCACATTCGTGGGACGCCGGTTTCCTTCACTGCAATTTAGCCACGTCTGCGCGCAACTTCGGCAATCAAGGCAGGCACGACTTCGAGCGCGTCACCGACAATGCCATAATTAGCAATGCGGAAGATCGGGGCATCGGCATCTCTATTGATGGCGACAATGGTACGCGCCGAGCGCATACCGGCCAAATGCTGAATTGCGCCCGAAATCCCGACTGCCATATACAACTTGGGACTAACGGTTTTGCCAGTCTGACCAACTTGATGGTCGTACGACACCCAGCCGGCATCCACGATGGCGCGTGAAGCGCCATACGCACCACCCAAGGTGGAAGCCAAGGCCGGTATCAAGCGATGGTAGTTTTCGGCATTGCCGAGACCACGACCCCCAGATACAATCACCGTTGCATCAGCCAAGTTGACCCCGGCTTGATTGCGATCGTGGCTCAGGACCCGAATCGCACTACGCGGAACAGGAATATCTAAGGCAGAAATAGGTGCGCCTGATGTTCCCGAAACTGCTTCTGAGTGGGTTTGTTTGCGAACTGACATAACTGCCACAGTCGAGCCAAATTGCAACGTGGTAATCACATTGCCGCCGTGCGAGCTCCGCACGGCTTGGACGCCTGTAGATGCAATCCGGACTTCGCTGACATCAACAGCCAAACCCCCGCCACACTCGGCGGCTACGGCCGCACTCACATCACGCATTCGCAATGTGCTTGTGGTCAAAAGCAATCGCACATCCGCAGATTTGATCGCTGCTGCGATAGCAGTGGTTATGGTATCTGCAGTACCTTCTGCGAGATTAGGATTATCAATTACTGCAACTTGTTGTACGCCATACTTTGCCGTTGCTTCAGCTAATGCCTGCACATTCGCACCAACAACCAATGCAGTTACTTGTGGCGAAAGTGCCGTGGCACGTGCGAGCAATTCACGTTGGGCGGCGCTGGGGGTTGATTCAGTATTGATTTGGTCGATGAGAACCCATATGTTTTGCGTCATTGTTGCCTCTTACAATGCCTGATCGGCGATTAAACGGTCTACCAATGCGGCAACCTTGGCGACAACATCTGCGCCGCTGATAATTTCGCCACCTTTGCGGGCCGGTGGTGGCACGCGGTCGATAATCTGCACAGACGACGGAGCAGGTGTACCGACATCTGCAACGGTGAGAGTAGGAATTTCTTGTTTGGCAAATTTCCGTACCCGTAATAGCGAAGGGAATCGTGGTTCCTGTTCGCCTTTGGCGACACTCACCACTGCTGGCAACGACACTTGTACCATTTCACGTTCGTCTTCAAGTTGACGCACTGCCGTTAGCGACGTTTCATCGCTGGCAGGAATCGCTGCCACATAGGTGACGTGGGGCCAGCCGAGGATACGTGCAAGCATGGGTGCCAAAGCGGCACTTTCGTCGTCGGTGGCATTGCGTCCACACATCACCAAATCCGGTAGCCCGAGATGGCGTGTCGCATTGGCAATAATTTGGGCGGCTGCAAATACATCGTACTGGGCATCGGTTTGAACCAACAACGCATCAGTGGCGCCCATCGCCATGGCACGTCGCATCTGGTCTTGCCATTCAATATCTCCGAGCGACAGCACCGTCACTGTGCCGCCATGGCTATCATTCAGTTGCAAGGCTGCTTCAAGTGCGTATTCATCAAACAAATTAATAATAGGTTCTATCCCACTCGCATCAATGCCATGATTTGCCGTTATAGCCACTGTATTATCACGTGGCACCTGTTTGAGACAGACAACAATGTTCATTTTGTGCTCTTTCACCCATTATAAAAAAATACACTGGGTAGGCGAATATGTATTCACCTACCCAGCAACAATATTATTCAGCTTCCCATTCTCCGCGGTTGTAGGCGGGGAGTTCACAACGAATAGGTGGATTTCCACGGATATCCATAGCATAGTCAGCTTGGAGCAATTCTTGGAGCTCGCGCGTACCTTCGTAGATAACTCCACCGCGCGAGTTGCGCAAAAAGCGCTCGACGGGGTATTCGTCCGAAAAGCCATATGCACCGTGGATTTGCACTGCATCGTCGGCCGCTTCCCAGCTACTCACGGTGGCATGCCACTTTGCGAGCGTCGTCTCGCGGCTATTGCGACGTCCAGCGTTTTTCATCCAGCCGGCGCGGTAGACCAACAAGCGGCCTGTGTCCATTTTGCGGACCATGTGGCTCATCATGCGCTTGACCAATTGGTGATCACCAATCGGCACACCGAACGTGTGTCGCACTTTGGCGTATTTCACCGACGCTTCCAGGGCGGCTTGAATCAACCCCACCGCGCCAGCGGCGACGGTGTAGCGGCCATTGTCGAGGGCACCCATGGCAATTTTGAATCCTTCACCCTCTTCACCGATCCGGTTTGCAACAGGCACTCGGACATCTTGCATGACGATTCCGCCGGTGTTGCCCGCCCGCACCCCTAATTTGCCATGGAGTGGGTATGACGAAAAACCGGGCAGGTTACGTTCGACAATAAAGCACGATATCCCACGGTTGCCTTTTGATGGGTCAGTTTTGGCAAAAACAATAAAAGTATCGGCAACGTCTGACAAACTAATCCAGATTTTTTCGCCATTGAGAATATAGTGGTCACCATCAAGGCGGGCGGTAGATTCCATGGCGCCGGCATCGGTACCACTATTGGGCTCTGTCAAGCCATACGCGCCGATGAGCTTCCCTTCGGCTTGTGGTTTGAGGTATTTTTGCTTTTGGGCTTCGTTGCCCCATTGGAAGATGGTCATCGAGTTGAGGCCGATGTGGACGCTCGCAATGACCCGCAAAAAACTATCGATGCGTTCAAGTTCTTCGCATAACACAGCTAATGCCAGGTAATCCATGCCGGCACCGCCATAGCGCACTGGCAAACAAATTCCGAGGAAGCCCAATTTGCCCATGTTCTCTATAAGTGGGCGGATGTGGGTGCGGGTCTCGGGGCCTTCACCATGCAAAGCACCACTGCGGTCCCATTCGCGGATGTGGGGTGCGACTTCTCGTGTAGCAAAATCACGCACGGTTTGACGCAACATGTCGTGTTCCTCATTGAGGAACATATCGTAATCGGCAGTGAAGTCCATCAATGACTCCCTTTTCTGTTTCCAAAAAACTCAAAAACCGAATGTATTATAGCCGATATTTTGGGCAAAATATAGCCCACTAGATTTACACGTAAAAGCAATTGATTCGCAACTTCGGCATGCACTCATGGTACACTGCAATTGTATCCAATTGCCACAGGTGAAGCACATGCGTTCAGCAATAAGTATTATTCCCGTCCGTGGTATAGGCGAAATTCCGCTTGGTGCTGACCTCGGTTCATTGATTTTGGCAGCACTCGTTGCCAACCAAATCACCTTGCAGCCTCACGACATTGTTGTCGTCACCCAAAAAATCGTCTCGAAAGCCGAAGGGCGGATTGTAGACCCGCGCGACGTTGTGCCGTCCCACATGGCACATATGGCCGCTGCCCAAGGCCACAAAGATGCCCATTATTATGAAGTGGTCCTGCGCGAAAGTAAACGAATCATCAAAATGGATCGTGGCGTCCTTATTTGCGAAACACATCATGGGTTCATCTGTGCAAATGCAGGTGTGGACGAATCAAACGTCGATGGTGGCCGGCACATCACATTACTCCCAGTTGATTCAGATGCCTCTTCTCGCACAATTCGCGACACGTTAACCTCTATGACTAAACTCCCCATCGCTGTCATTATTTCAGACACTTTTGGGCGGGCGTGGCGCGAAGGCCAAGTAAATATTGCCATCGGCGTAGCAGGGATTGACCCCATCGAAAGCTATGCAGGTGTCGATGACCCTTATGGTTACCACATGCAAGCCAGTATCCTCGCAATTGGCGACGAAATTGCCGCAGCGGCAGAATTGGTGATGGGCAAAATCGACCGCATTCCAGTGGCAATTGTCCGAGGGATGCACTATCGTGCTATCGAAGCAAGTGCCCAAGCATTGATTCGCCCCGCCAATCGCGATTTATTCCGGTAATATGATGGATATATCCCTTCACGATGCCATATACACTCGCCAAAGTGTGCGACGCTTTCTTGACACTCCTATTGCAGAAGCGGACTGTGATTCATTACTTGCCGCTGCCGCCCAAGCTCCTTCCCCCCATGGTCGCCAACCATGGCGGTTTGTAGTGATTGGCACCGGCACCCCCCGTGAACGTCTTTGTGATGCCATGAGCAGCGAATGGCAATCCCAGCTTGGCAATGACGGCAGCGATGCAAACAGTATTGCCATACGGTTGGCAGCGTCCCGCGCGCGAATTACCTCCGCACCGTTGCTTTTTTTACCATGTGTTGATTTGAGTGTGCTCGACCATTACCCCGACGCCCAACGACAGCAATCTGAATACCTCATGGCAGTACAAAGCATCGGCTGTGCCATCCAAAATATGTTGTTGACTGCAGTAGCACTCGGGATTCATAGTGGATGGATGTGTGCGCCGTTGTTTTGTGGTGAAACCGTGCGCAAAGTATTTGATCTCGACGCCCAATTGATCCCCCAAGCGTTGATTCCGTTTGGATACATGGCGCAATCACCTATGCGACGTCCGAAGCGTTCTGGGTCATCGTTACGCGTTAATGTGAATGAATAATGAATAGCAAAATAATGTTAATATGTGATTTCTTCAAAAAAATGAATGACCATTGGATGAATTTCGTTAACCGTAACTGTTTTTTGGTAGGATAAACACATGCAAACACACCTTTCACACAATGACATTACCAACAAATCAGTCGTACTTTCTGGCGGCGTTGGTGCGGCACGATTTTTAGCTGGACTCTACCAAATAATTGAACCTACAACCATTTGTGCCGTTATCAATACCGGCGATGATATCGAATTTCACGGGTTAGCAATCAGTCCCGATGTCGATATTGTCATGTGTACTCTGGTGGGCATCATTCACCCTACCCAAGGTTGGGGAATAGTAGATGACAGCGATCATTGTATGGCAATGCTACGCACCCTAGGCGCGCCGGATTGGTTTATGTTGGGCGACAAGGATTTAGCCTTGCATATCCAGCGTACAGCGCTGCGCAAACAAGGCTGGAACGAAACCAAAATCACGGATCAATTTCGTCGAGCACTCGGCGTAAAGGCAACGTTGCTCCCCATGACGCACGACACCGTGCAAACATACATTGGCACCCCAGCCGGCGAAGTCCACTTCCAAGAATATTTGGTTCGCGACCGCGCCAAAGCCCAAATCACCAGCATTCACTATCAGGGGATTGCCACCGCGTATGCAACACCTGATGTGCTCTATAGCTTACAAACCGCAACAGGGATAGTTATTGCACCAAGCAATCCACTGGTCAGCATCGGTACAATCCTCGCATTACCCGACGTACGCCAAATAATCACCCAACGGCGTGTTCCTGCGATTGCGATTAGTCCAATTGTCGGTGGCGCCGCCATCAAAGGCCCTGCCGTAGCAATGTTGAATCATGCAGGCATCGAAGTATCAGCGCTCGGAATCGCCAAACACTATCAGGGATTGATTGACGGCATGGTCATTGACAACGTCGATGCTGAATTGGCCCCGGCCATTGCGGCTTTGGGAATTGCCGTCTGTGTCACCGATACAATCATGAGCGATGATGCACGCAAAGCAAACTTGGCTCGCACATCAATGGAATTTATGGCGACATTAGCATGACGACTGCAATTGTGCCATTCAAAACATTGAGCGAAGCAAAAAGTCGGTTAGCAGGCTTATTATCCCCTGCAGATCGCAGTGCGTTAGCGATGGCCATGCTTGCTGATGTGTTGACCGCGTTGACGCAAAGCCAATCGGTCAATCACATTATTGTGACGACGTGTGATCAAGCCGCGCAAAGATTGGCTCAGTCACTGAATATTACTTTGATGAACGATGTCGGCACAAATTTGAATCATTCGCTCGAATTAGCCATTGCAAACGTGGATTCAAAGACTTCGATCCTCATCATCCATGCCGATTTACCATTAGTAGAAGCCGTTGATATCGATGATTTTATCAATAGCCTCCCACACGGTGGTGTCGCACTTGCCGGCTCTCATGATGGTGGCACAACTGCAATGGCCTTTGCAACTGCCATTCGCATGAAATTATCATTCGGATCTGAGAGTTTTCGCCACCATTGGTCAGCAGCCAACACGGCTGAAATACCTGTTTTTTCTATTCACGAAGGACCGATTACCTTTGATATTGACCGCCCAGATGATTTACTTCGGTTACGGAATAAGCCCGGGGAACGACAAACTGGGAAACTTTTATCTGGTTTAACCTTACATCCTACCAACACCTACGAAGACTGATTATAGTGAAAGAGGCACACCATGGGGATTATCGGATATGCAGCTGCCCTCGAGCAATTCCACCCAAGTGAATTGCTCAACTATTCAATTTTGGCAGAACAACACGGATTCAAGGCTGTAATGGCAGCCGATCACTTCCAACCGTGGGTGCCCCAACAAGGCCATAATGCCTTTGTATGGAGCTGGATGGCAGCCCTTGGTGCGACCACTACCAACATGACATTCGGCCCCGGTGTCACGTGCCCTAGCTTCCGCTACCATCCCGCCGTCGTCGCCCAAGCCGCAGCCACTCAAGCGGCCATGACCCCTGGCCGGTTTTGGTTGGGTCTCGGGAGTGGCGAAGCGCTCAATGAGCGCGTTGTAGGCGGCGAATGGCCCGAAGCCCATGTACGCCTCGCCATGATGCAAGAAGCCATTGCCATTATCAAACAATTACTGAGTGGCAAAGTAGTTAAACACGACAACGGCAAATATTTCAGCATCGAACGGGTCAAACTGTGGACATTACCCGACAACCCTCCACCAATATATGTTGCCACCGCTGGCCCCGTTACCGCTGCCTGGACCGGCCGTGAATGCGATGGCATTATTACACCGGGAGCTGCGCCTGAAAAACTCAAAATGTTGCTGAGTAAGTTCGCTGAAGGCGCAAAGTCAGTCGGCAAAGACCCCAGCACCATGCCGCAACTATTGCAACTGCATATGTCGTGGGCCGAAACCCAAGAAGAAGCCGTGCAAAACGCCATGACCGAATGGCCAAACGGCGGCATGCCCTTCCCCAAACAAGATATTCGTAGTCCTGAAGATTTCGCCGAAATCGCAAAGCTTGTCCGTCCCGAAAACTTCACCAACCGGATGCTTATCTCAGCCAATATCGATGAGCATCGCGCCCAAATTCAACGCTTCGTCGACCTTGGCTTCGACGAAATTCACGTGCACAATGTGGGTCGTAACCAAGCAGCCTTTATTAAAGCATTTGGTGATCACGTCATCCCTAATTTGAAATGGAGCAACTAATGAGCCAGATTCCAATATCATTCATGGATTTAATTGACCGCCCACTCGTCGCATCCCTTGCGACCACCATGAACGATGGCACGCCCCAAGTCACGCCAGTATGGTTCAGTTATGCCGATGGCCTGTTTTATGTCAACGCTGCCACTGGTCGCATCAAAGATCGCAATCTCCAGGCTAGACCATATGCAGCATTGATGATTGTTGACACGTCCTCAGCCTATCGCTATATTGCCATTCGCGGGCCAATTATTGATTTTTCTAGTCCAGAAATTGGCCGAGCGCATATCAACGAATTATCGTTTCGCTATGTGGGCAATGCAATTTATCAAGGATCTGCCAAAGAAATACGCGTTCGCTATACCATTCGACCTGATCATATAAGCACGATGGAGTAAACTCGTGTAATTATGCTCTCGCATTTTCAGATGAATAAGATTTTATTTCTAATCTCCGCCCTGAAGCTGCATCACCTGCAGCTTCAGGGATTTATATTGCCGAACCGGTCAAAAACGCAGAAAACTAGGAAAAACACGGTTAAACAATGAGTTGCATTGATAGAAAAAACTTCCCCAATATGAAGAAACGCGAAAACGGAAAATTCTTTTATCACGCACATGAACCACAAACTAGCTAATAAAAGAACCTTTGCTTCAAATAAATTACTCTTTGCAAATACGTTTATGGAAAAATTTCACGAAAATAACATGCAAAATGTCTGCTATACTCTTGTTCACGCAGTACTAAACAAAGGACCAATTCAATGACGAACTCTGTTCTCACATTGCCATTACCGGAACTCGCCAGCCAATTCAACTTGCGTCGCGACATCGTCTTCCTCAACCATGGCAGTTATGGCGCATGCCCACGCCCTGTCATCGCTGCCTATCGCAAATGGCAGGATGAACTCGAATCAGAACCGGTTCATTTTTTTGGACGCCGGCGCTTGCCCCTTTTGGCAGAAGCTCGCACGGCACTCGGTAAATTTGTGAATGCAGACGCCGATGATGTCGTGTTTGTCCCCAATATCACCTACGGAATGAATATTGTTGTCAATTCATTGCGGTTTGGTCCCAATGACGAAATCCTCACCACCAACCACGAGTACGGTGCCGTCAACAATACCTGGGAATATCACTTGAAGCGCTACGGTGGCAAAATCGTCTACCGTGAAATGCCAATCCCAATGACCAGCCCCGAAGCCTTCGTAGAACACTTCTGGGCTGGTGTTACTCCCAATACCAAGGCTATTTCGATTAGTCACATCACTTCGGCCACCGCGCTCATTTTCCCGATTGCCGAAATCATCAAACG
>CALQBW020000104.1 GCA_943328915.2 Singulisphaera sp. GP187
CGAAATGGTTCCTGAGCAGTATTGGGGCGAAGTAAAACAACGGGGACTGACCATGGTATCGACCCAAGCCCACGGCACCATCGCATCAGGACTCAACGACCGTAGCCAACACGCCCGTATCCTCGCCGAAACAACCGTCCAACTCGAAAAAGCCGTCAAGTGGAATATCCCTACTTTGATCTGCTTTAGTGGCAATCGGGCCGGACGTAGCGACCTCGAAAGTTTGCCGACAATTATCGATGGGCTCGCCAAAATCGCCACCCTCGCCGAGCAAGCAGGCGTCGATATCGTGCTCGAGTTGCTCAATAGCAAAGTCGACCACCACGATTACCAATGCGACCGCACTCCGTTTGGAGTAGCCTGTGTGGCACCGGTCAATTCACCCCGCATCAAATTGCTCTACGACGCGTACCACATGCAAATCATGGAAGGCGATTTGATACGCACCGTCCAACAAAACCATCAATACTTTGGGCATTACCATATTGCCGGCAATCCCGGCCGATTTGATCCCGACGAGACCCAAGAAATCCACCACCCGCCGTTGATGCGTGCCATTGCCGACACCGGCTACAACGGCTTCGTGGGGCACGAATACTTGCCCCGCGGCGACGTAGCCAGTTCCCTCAACGCATCACGAATCTTGCTGGACGTCAAGTAATTTACCATCCTGATCTGGTGTAGCAATCAAAGGGACACATATGACTATCCCACCTGGACCTTTTGCCCCGAATTGGCAATCATTACAGCACTACCAAGTGCCGGCATGGTATCGCGAAGGAAAGTTCGGCATCTTTATCCATTGGGGACCATACTGTGTGCCCGCCTTTGGCAGCGAATGGTACCCACGCAACATGTATACCCCGGGCAGCAAAGAGTTTGCCCATCATGTGGCCACCTATGGTCCGCAAAGCCAATTCGGCTACAAAGACTTCATCCCGTTGTTCAAAGCCGAACAGTTTGATGCCAATCAATGGGCCGAATTATTCGCGATTGCCGGCGCCCGCTTTGTGGTGCCGGTCGCCGAGCATCACGACGGCTTCGCGATGTACGAAACAGCACTCAATCGCTGGAATGCTGTCGAGATGGGACCCAAGCGCGACATCATCGCTGAATTAGCCCAGGCCATCCGGCGGCACAATATGGTCTTTGGGTTGTCGAGTCACCGCGCCGAGCACTATTTTTTCTTTGAAAAAGGCAAATTGTTTGACAGTGATGTCAACGACCCCCAATACGAAGATTTATATGGGCCGGCTGCCGTGTCGCCCGCCGATTGGCACAATCTCGATTCTCCCGAGCGCCCCGATGAAGCCTTTATCGATGACTGGCTGGCGCGCAACATCGAGCTAATCGACAAATACCAACCGCAACTTTTTTGGTTTGACTGGTGGATTCAACACAAAGCGTGGGAGCCGGCGTTGCAACAATTCGCCGCCTACTACTACAACCGGGCCGCCCAATGGGACAAAGGGGTGGCCGTCAACTACAAATACGAGGCATTTGCCCAAGGCAGTGCGGTGTTTGACATCGAGCGCGGCCAAGTGACCGACATCCACCCCCATTTCTGGCAAAACGATACCTCTGTCGCCAAAAATGCGTGGGGCTATACCGATGCCCAAGACTACAAAACGCCCGCCAACCTCATCGGCGATTTAATCGATGTGGTCAGCAAAAACGGCGCCTTGTTGCTCAACATTGGCCCCAAAGCTGATGGCACGATTCCTGATCACGAAGTCTTTCTGCTGCACGAAATCGGCGCGTGGCTGCGTATCAACGGCGAAGCCATCTATGCCACCACCCCGTGGCAAATCTATGGTGAAGGACCGACCCAAGTCGCTGACGGTGCGTTTAGTGACACCGAACGAAGCGATTTCAGCGGCCAAGATATCCGCTTTACCACCCGTGGCGACACGTTGTATGCGATTGTGATGGATTGGCCAGGCGCGCACGCGCGCATCCTCGCCCTTGGCAGTGCCAGCGGTCGCCGTCCTGGCATCACCAGTGTCGAACTGATTGGCCATGATTATGCCGTCACCTGGCAGCAACACGCCGACGCGTTGGTGGTTGATATGCCTGCTAATCGCATCGGAAATTACGCCGTGGTATTACGGATTCGCTAACCTTCGCTCACGCCAACCATCTGGTTCAGGATGGTTGGCGTTGCCATACCCCGGTCATAATCCAATGCACCAAACGAATCGATCGGGGGTACGTATTGAGTTGGGCTTCCGCAAATGTATGTAACTGATAAATATTTTTAAATACAATAGTTTTGTCAAAAGTAGCAGCATCTTCATTCACCAAATGGACTAATTCACGGATTTCGTGACGCACCTGCACATCGCGTATCAGTCCTAGTTGATAGGTGTAAAAATGATTTTTCATCCGCCGTCGCGCCTGATGAATAGGCACCATCCCACGCTGGGTTACTGCGCGTTCGTGGGAAATCAACGCACTAATCGCCCGATACCACACTGCTGCTTTGTCGTAATGTGAACGTTGCACGATGCCATAGAGGCTTACCCATGCCCAACGAAAAACGATGAACACGACGATTACCAGCAACGCTACCGTAAGGAATCCTTGGGCGTACCACGTCGAGAATGTGGTGGCAATTGTGGTGTGGTACGGGATAGTTTGCCAAAGCGGGGTTGCCACGCCCACCAACCACGTCCAAACGCCAATCAGCCATGCGATGAATTGTTGCAACACGTGCGTAAGTTCAGTCATCGGCAGACTTTCATTACAAAAATAGATCTTCTAGGGCTATTTTATCACTAGTGCATACTGGTACCGAAGGAGAAATGGAAAATGGAAAATGGAAAATGCAGTATGGCGCCGCGTGAGACAATTGGCATTGGTAGTGCTGCCACTCGCAGATTGCACTGCGCCGTGGGCGCCATGCAATGACGTTGCAGGGGAGGCGGTATTTGTGCTGCCACTCGCAGATTGCACTGCGCCGTGGGCGCCATGCAATGACGTTGGCGGGCGGTATTTGTGCTGCCACTCGCAGATTGCGCTGCGCCGTGGGCGCCATGCAATGACGTTGGGGGGCGGTATTTGTGCTGCCACTCGCAGATTGCGCTGCGCCGTGGGCGCCATGCAATGACGTTGGGGGGCGGTGCCCAACACACGATCACACTAGCCCAACCAGCCCGGGATCATGTCACGCATGGCGATACAGTCAGGCGTCGGGTCATAGGCATCGGGCTCATGCTCTACCGCCAATGGGCCGGTATAGCCCTTTTGGACCAACAAGCGCACACAGGCTTCGATGGGCACGACGCCCTTGCCAAAGCGACAAGTGTCGTGGGCGCTAGCGGCCAGCACGTCTTTGAGGTGCATGGTCAAAATATGCGGGTAGAGTTCGTGGATCGCAGCGATAGAATCATAGCCTTGGGTGCCCCACCAGCCGGTGTCGAGGGCGGTGCCGATGCGGCCGCCGGCGCCATCGCCGATTTGCTGCAAAATATCAGCAGGGGTTTTTTCACCCGGATGATTCTCGATGGCCAGCTTACAATCGTACTGTTGCAGGACGGCCACTACCGCAGCCCGGTCTTTTTTGAGCATGGCGGTCGAACCGGCCAAAATACGCATCCCCGCGGCACTGGCCGTGGCACAGGCTTTGGTGAATTCCTCAATGGTATCGCCAAAATACCCACCATAACATAGTGAAGTCAAGCCGTATTTGGCAAGTAACATATTGGCGATTTCGATGTGTTCTGGCGTTGCCCACGACCAATGCAAGTGCGCCGTCCAGAAATCGACGTACGTATAGCCTTGGTCGCTAATCAGCGCCAACAATTCCTCGAGGCGGGCCGCATAGGTATCGATCGGTCGGTAGTGATCGTTGGCGGCTTTGTCGCCTTGCATCCAACCTTCGGTCATATGGTAGCCCACGTCGCGAGCCACATAATTCGCCGTAATAAACGAAATTCGCATAGGGTTGCCTCTTTTTCATCAAAAAAGCGTACACAGTACCGGGTTAATTGCCCTGTGTACGCCAATATGCAGTCTCCGTGCGTCAATTACACTAGTGTGTTGAGATAATCACCGGCTGCTTTGGCCGAAGCGTGATAATCGCCAAAATGCCCGGTTTCGAGCACGATATAGCCGTCATAACCCACTGCATTGAGCGCAGCAACAATTTGGGGCACGGGGATTTGGCCTTTGCCGAGCGGTTTGGCATTAAGCAAATCAAAACGGGGTTTAGCACGGTTCCCGGCAGCCGCCCCGTCATGGGCGTATTCTTTGGCATGGACTTGGGCCAAACGCGTGCCCAAGGTGAGTACGTCGGCGACGGCATCGTAGCCACAGGCGACGCCATTGGCCATATCCCAATAAACGCCGACTGCCGACGAGCCAACCGCATCGATGACGGCAGCGTTTTGCACGGCGGTCAAGGTGTTTTCGATGCCTAGTGTCACACCAGCGCTGGCGGCTTCGGCCGCCAAGGCGCCCAAATTGCGGGTCAAGCGATCGATGCCAGCGTCACCTTCGATTTCACCATGATAAAAAAACGGCACCAGCAGGACTTTGGCGCCGATATCGTGACACAACTCGATGCCCCGGCGGATGTTGAGCATGGCGCTCCTCACCACGGCACTATCCGGGCTGGCGATGTTGCCGTTATTGAGGAAGTGTGCCGCCACCGAGGCGATTTCGAGGTTGTTGGTGCGAGCGGTCAGCACCATCATGGCGCGCATGCTAGGACTCATGCTGCCGCCGGGCAAGGCGTCGCTGGGGGTACCCCAATCGAGCTCGATGCCGGCGAAGCCCAGTTGACTCGCACGATAAAATGAGCTGCCTAATGGTTCGTTAATCACATTTTGCAGGGTACCGATTTTCATGTGTTTCCTTTATCCTATTCGCTCAAGCGAATCGGCCGGCCTTGTTGCATTGATTGTTCGGCAGCCATGGTGACTTTCAAGGTTTTGACGGCATCGGCATACGACGACCGAATCATGGCTTGGTTTTTGGTTTTGACAGCCGTCAAAAACTCGCCGACTTGGCGAATATAGCCGGTTTCTTCGCCACGATACGTCACGGGCTTGCCGTCAATGACGCCACTCAAATCGAGGTCCATAATCATTTTGAGGTACAAATCGCGGCCAGTGAATTCCCAGCCACAGCCATCGGGCACGTTGGTACAACTAGTACTGACCACATTTGCCATACCGCCGTTGCCAAAGCGCATGGTGACGATGGTGCTATCTTCGAAGTCGGCGATATCATCGCCGGCACCTTGATGACCATAGGCATGCACTTCGACGACTTCGCCCATGATGTCGCGTAAAAAATCGAATTGGTGAGTGCTTTGCTCAATGACTTGGCCACCGCACAAGGCTCGTTTGCCCCACCATGCATGTGCTGCGGGCATGCGCACCATAAAGCGCCCGAGGCCCATCACCACTTTGCGATCGCCGATGAGTTCACGGGCTTTGGCGGCCATATCTGAATGGCGAGACATATAGCCTACTTGATTGATGACCCCAGATTTGGCAATAGCGGCTCGCGTGCGTTCGACCAAATCAATATCGAGACCGACGGGTTTGGCCACAAACACGGCTACGCCGGCATTGACGGCGTCGATGACTTGGTTTTGGTGGGCGCCGGGGGGGATCGAAATAAAGACGGCGTCGAGATTTTCTTTGGCCAACATCTCGCGGTAATCGGTATATCCCGCACAGTGTTCTTCACCAGCAATTTGATTGACTCGAGCTTGGTTGATGTCACATACCGCGGTAATAGGTTGCTTATACTGCGCTAATCCCTTGCGGTATACATCGGCAATCCCGCCGATTCCAATCAGTCCGATTCGCATCGTTGCGCTCCTTGTATATTTCACAGTGGTTTCACTGCGAATGTACCACGAAGCGGACGCGGATGTCAAAGTCAGGTGAGTTTAATGCAGATGCGATATGAGTTCTTTTGACGGTCACGGATTGCATCAATAACGCGAAATATACGAAAGAATAAGCCGATTTTTTTTAGTAACATTGCTTCGACCTGCGCCACCATTATAGGCGAATCATCAATGGTGGCATGCGCAGTCATCCATTCACCGGTCACTTCACCCATCCGTTTACACGGAGCAATATTGACGTTCGGGTTATTGCGGATACGTTTGACTTTGCTAGTATCCGCCATCGTCCACAAATACAACGCATCGTTGTCTTGGGCAAACCACATCGGTGATTTGATGGTTTCGCCGTTTTTGCGATATGTTTCGAGACTCAAAAATTCTTCTTTGCGAAAGCATGAAAAATCAGACATGTATGGCTCCTTGGTCCTGTATGCACTGTATAAACAAATACACAAGTGCAAATTATTTTCGCACTTGTGTATTTCATTGGAGCCGATAGTCGGGGTTGAACCGACGACCTACTGTTTACGAAACAGTTGCTCTACCACTGAGCTACATCGGCATACTGCTAATCATAGCATAGCACGCTCATGCTTCGCAAATCAGCCGCCAAAAATGACCTCAAAAACGCTACGAGGCAGCATTCCAGGCATAGGGTTGGTCCCCAAGATTGCACCTCGATTCGCGCAAGTTGGAGCATATTTTTTACATTTTTGCTTCAACTCCCGCTGATCCCCAAATTGAACAACTACCTCTACAGTACCAATTCACTCTTGCAATCCAGTTTTTTAAATGGTACAATAATACGTATTTTAATTTAAGTTCAACGCACCTAAGAAAAGAGCACAACAATGAAAATCGCTCGTTATATCTGCATCGTGGTGGTGCTCTGCATCATTGGGCTCACGATGAAGACCACAACTACCTATGCAGCAAGTCCTGACTGTAATGCGCGAGGCATAGGGGTTGATTTGAGTTTTTGTAGTCTCAGTTATGTCACGATTATCAATACCGATCTCAGCAACGCCAATCTCAGTTTTGCCATTCTCAGCGGTGCCAATCTCGCTGGTACCGATTTCAGCGGTGCCAATCTCCGCGGTGCCAATTTCACTGATGCAAATCTCTATCGTGCAAAATTCGCTGGTGCCGATCTCAGCGGTGCCACCCTCAGAGGTGCCCAACTCAGCGATGCCGACCTTACTGGTGCCACCCTCACAGTCACCAATCTCACCTATACCACCCTCATCAATAGCAATTTCACCGATACAAACCTCACCACTACCAACCTCACCGGTGCCGATTTTCAAGGTATCAATCTGCACGGTGCCAACCTCAGCTTAAAGAATCTCGACTATGCTAATTTCAACTATGCCAACCTAATGTGGGCTAATCTAACCGGTGCCACCCTCAGGTCGGCTAAACTCACCAATGCCAATTTCACCAATGCCAACATTGCCGGTGCCAATTTCTCCAATGCAACTTGGGGTAATACAACATGCCCCAACGGTTACACGAATACCCAACTGGCGGGCAATATATGCGTTGCAAGTAGCGTGCCAACCCGTACTGCCAGCAAAACCCCCACCAAAACAACGACTTTTACCACAACTTCTACCAAAACCACGACTCGTACCAAAACCGATACTTCTACCAAAACAATAACTCCTACGGCATCCATTACTCTTACCAAATCCACGACTCCTACCAAATCCCTTACTCCTACCAAATCTTTGACTCCTACCAAATCTTTGACTCCTACCGCAACAGCTCCCCGTGGTCCTATCAGTACTGACTGTACTGCGCGTGGGGACGGGGTTAATTTGAGTGGGTGTAATCTCATCGGAATCACATTCAACAATACCGTTCTCAGCAACGCCAATCTCAGCTATGCCAATTTCGCCTCTTCCACTCTCAACAGCGTCAATCTCAGCGGGGCTGATCTCACTGGCGCCGACTTTCATTACGTCCGTGGCACCGGTGTCGATCTCACCGGTGTCGATCTCTCCAGTGCTAAGCTCGATAGGGCGAGCTTTAAGTTGATTTCTGGTACGCCCACAGGACTCCCAACAGGGTGGATATTAATTAACGCCTCTCTCGTTGGACCATCAGCCGGTACAGGCGGTGCCAATCTCGCCGGTGCCAATCTCGCCGGTGCCAATCTCGCCGGTATTAATCTCTACACAGCTAATCTCACTGGTGCCAATCTCGCTGGTGCCAATCTCACAAACGCCTACTTGCGAAACGCCGATCTCACCGGCGCCGATCTCACCGGTGCCACCCTCAGCTATGCCGATCTCAATGGTGCCAATCTCGAAGGTGCTAAGCTCTCCGGTGCTAAGCTCTCCGGTGTGCGTTCTGGAAAAGCCGATGAAGGTATGCCTTTTGGGATGCAGTCGACGACTTACCTTCCCCCCGCCACATTACCAACTGACTGGTCTTACATCGCTGGCTATCTGATTGGACCAGGGGCCAATCTCAGCGATACCAATCTCAGCGATACCAATCTCACCAATACCAATCTCAGCGGTGCCAATCTCAGCGGTGCCATTCTCACCAATACCAATCTCAGCGGTGCCATTCTCAGCGGTGCCATTCTCGACGGTGTGCGTTCTGGGAAGATTACTAGTACGCCCGCCAGCCTACCGGCTGGGTGGTCGATAATTGGTGGTTATGCCATCGGACCAAAAGCCAATCTCAATCAAGCCATTCTCAACGGTCTCGATCTCTCCGGGGTTGATCTCACCGGGGTGATGTCTGGTGGCATTACTGGGACGCTTACCCTCCCAACCGGCTGGTCAAAAACAATTGGCTATCTTGTCGGCCCAAAAGCCAATCTCGTCAATGCCAATCTCAGCGGTGCCACCCTCACCGCTGTCAATCTCAGCGGGGCCGATCTCAGCGGTGCCACCCTCACCGGTGCCACCCTCACCGGTGCCA
>CALQBW020000105.1 GCA_943328915.2 Singulisphaera sp. GP187
CCCTCGGTGGCCACGATAAATGTACCGCTGACCATATTGGTAGTGCCTACCGCATGGTAGGGACGGTTTTCTTGTAAAAAAACCTCATTGACGGCGTATTGGGCACTACTTTGGGCGGGATCAATCACAAACTGCGTCGCCGATACTGGCATGATACTCGCATCGGGGGTGGCTTTTGCCGCGACCGTGGCAAGCACCGTCGGCTCGGCCACCGCCAGCGCCGTAGGCGTAGCTAGGGCTTGGGGGGCGGGCGTAGGAGCGACAGCTCGCCCTGCACAACTGACTAACACCAAAATCATCACGCCATACAAAAACCACTTCATTACACACTACTTTCTTTTTCTATAATAACTACCTTCTATTATATCCGCGCACCCGCACAATCGCACGTGCATGGCATGCCTTGCACCCCCAATCCCTCCATGCGCCCTACGTACAAAAGCAGCCTGCTGCGTGTCGATGTGCGGCACGCCTCACACTTGACAACCAACCAATTATTTTTTATTATGACGCCAAGCCATAATCCGTGCACACGTGTGCGCATCAATTGCACCGAAGGGAGTGGCGGCGATGCGGCGAGTATCCATCGAAGACATCGCACGTCAAGCCGAGGTATCGCATTCAACGGTATCGCGGGCCTTGCGGGGCAACAAACGCATCAGCATGGCGGTGCGGACGCGCATCTTGCAGATTGCCAATGAGCTAGGGTATACACCCAACGCCATCGCGCAGAGTTTGCAACAACGGCAAACCAACACCATGGGGTTGGTAGTGCCCGACATGGCCGACCCGTTTTGGGGAGAAGTGGTCAAAGGGGTCGAGTCGGTCAGCATGCACAATCAAAAGGCTTTGTTTTTGAGTGCGTCGCAATACGACCCGATCCGGCAGTTGGCGGTCATCGAAGTCTTTCATCAACGGCGAGTCGACGGGATTATCGTCGGGGATTCACAGCTCGGTGATGCGCAGATGCACCGGCTGGCGCGCATCAAAGTCCCGACCGTTTTTCTCAATAGCCAAGTCGACCACGCTTACCCGGGATTTCATGCGGTAGGAATCGACAATTATACGGGCGGCGTGCTGGCTGCAGCGCATATCTGGGCGTTGGGGCATCGCCACGTGGCCTACCTGGGGTCGACCAAACGCCCGGCATCAAACCAGATGCGCAGTCTCGGGTTTGCGGAGACATTGCGGACTCGCGGCTTACTACCCGGAGCGCTTGTAACCCACCTCAGCACGAGCCTTGATGATGACCTGCGTATCGGCTATGAATTGGCGAGTGCTATTGATTACACTCAGACGACGGCACTCTTTTGTTACAACGACAGCATTGCGCTCGGGGCACTCACCTATTGTCGTTCGGTGGGGATTGAGGTACCGCAGCAATTGAGCATTGTAGGGTTCGATGATGTCGCCATCGCTCAGTTTAGTATGCCCGCCCTCACCACGATTGCCCAACCCAAAGTTGTCCTCGGCGAAACCGCCATGCACGTGCTGTTGGCAGTGCTGGCTGGTCAACCCACCATTGATACCATCCTGACTCCCTCGTTAGTCGTGCGCCAAAGTAGCGCACCAGCACCGAAAGGACCATTGCCATGACTCCGCAGTACACTGCCGCCAATTTGCTCGTCGTTCCTGGGAATTCGCGTGACCCGCATGTAGTCGTCGAAGTCACGCCGGCCTTGGCACAATGGGAGCACATCAACTTCCAAGTGCGCCAACTCGCGACGGGCAAGAGTTGGAGCTTCGACACGACGGAACACGAATTCGCGCTAATCGTCCTCAGCGGGACCATCAGCGTGGCCAGCAATCGCGGCACCTGGTCGATGGGGGGACGCGCGCATGTCTTTGCTGGTGCTGCCTATGTGCTCTATCTTTCGCGCCACACGACTATGACCGTCACGGCGAGCAGCGATGCCGAATTCGCCGTCACCTGGGTCAAAGCGAGCAAAGATTTTGCGCCGGTGCTGGTCACCCCTGCCAACGTGGTTCAAGAAATCCGCGGCGGCGACAATGCTACCCGCCAGATCAACCAATTGATGCCACCGGGATTCCCGTGTGAGCGCTTGGTGATTGTCGAGGTCTATACCCCATCCGGCAGCTGGTCGAGCTACCCACCGCACAAGCACGATATCCACCGCACCGCCGCCGACGGCACCATCCTCGAAGCCGATCTCGAAGAAATTTACTTTTACAAACATGACAAACCCGACGGCTTTGCCTTTCAACATGTCTATACCGACGCAGACTCCCCCATCCACCAAGCCGGTAGCCCGATCGATGCCGTGGTCGTCGCACGCCCGAACCACGTGGTCCTCATCCCCGAGGGCTACCATCCCGTCACCAGTGCGCCCGGCTACACCACCTATTACCTCAATGTGCTGGCCGGCAGCGCCCAATCGTTGGCCAACATCGATGACCCCAAACATACTTGGGTCAAAAACCACTACCAAGGGCTCGACCCGCGTATCCCGATTTATCCTCAAGGGCAATAAAAAATCCGGTGCTGGTGGTGCATCATCACCGCCAGCACGTTACGGGGAGCACGCCATGACCAAAACGTATGATCTGCTGGCGATGGGGCGATCGTCGATCGACCTCTATGCCAATGATGTGGGTGCGGCCTTTGTCGACATCACCAGCTTCGCCGCCTATGTGGGCGGCTGCCCCACCAACATCAGCGTGGCAGCCCAGCGCCTCGGCGCCCGTACCGCGTTGCTGACGGCCGTGGGGGCAGACCAAGTCGGTGATTTTATCCTCAATTTTTGTAACAAAGAGGGTATTGACACCCGCGCCACCCCGCGCAAACCAGGCAAACGTTCGAGTGCGGTGGTGCTGGGCATCGAGCCACCCGACAAATTCCCATTGACCTACTACCGCGATAACTGCGCCGATATCGAGCTGACCATCGACGATGTATTGGCCAGCCCCATCAAAGATGCCAAATACTTGCTGTTGAGCGGGACTGGCCTCTGCAAAGAGCCTTCACGCAGTGCCAGTCTGTTTGCCGCCGAATACGCCCAACGCCACGGCACCAAAGTGGTGCTCGACATCGACTTCCGCCCCGATCAATGGCACGACCCGCGCGCCTTTGGGGTGACCTTACGCTCGTTGTTGCGCTCGGTCGATATCGTGCTGGGCACCGAAGACGAAATCAACGCCATGATGATGGGCGAACACGCCGACGTGCGCTTGACGCATTCGCAGGTCTCTGATGCCCGCGTCAGCGGCGATGTCGACGCCGCCATCGACACAATTTTGCAGATGGGACCGACGGTGCTCTTCCAAAAGCGCGGCGCAACCGGATCACGCGTGCACGTCATCGCAGGTGATGCAATTACCCGCATCGACGCCCCGGGCTTTGCCGTCGACGTCTACAACATCCTGGGCGCCGGTGATGCCTATGCCGGCGGCGTCATCTATGGCTTGGCGCACAACTGGGATTGGTACACCACCGCTCGTTTGGGCAATGCCTGTGGCGCCATCGTCGTCACCAAACACGGCTGTGCCAACTTCATGCCGACCTACGACCAAATGCAATTATTTGTGGCTCCATACGGCGGTTTGTAAAAGGGAGGATTCAGTTTATGGCTACGACACGACTTACCATGGCCCAAGCCTTGGTTACTTTTTTGACCAAACAGTATGTCGCGCGTGACGGGGTCGAGCAACCGTTTTTTGCCGGCTGTTTTGGCATTTTTGGGCACGGCAACATATCGGGCATGGGGCAGGCCCTGCAACAAATCCCGGCCTTGCGCTACTACCAAGCCCGCAACGAACAAGGCATGGTGCATGCCACCACCGCGTTTGCCAAAACCGCCAATCGGCTACAAACCCTCGCTTGCACCACGTCGATAGGGCCCGGCGCCACCAACATGGTGACGGGTGCCGCCACCGCTACCATCAACCGTTTGCCGGTACTGCTGTTGCCCGGGGATATTTTTGCGCGGCGCAACGTCGATCCCGTGCTCCAGCAACTCGAATGGCAACAGAGCCGCGACATGTCGGCCAACGACTGCTTCAAACCCGTCAGCCGCTACTGGGATCGCATCAATCGCCCCGATCAGCTCCCCAGCGCCCTGCTCGAAGCGATGCGCACCTTGACCAGCCCGGCCGATACCGGTGCGGTGACGTTGTGTTTGCCTCAAGACGTCCAGACCGAAGCCTTTGATTACAATAGCGCCTTATTTGAAAAAAGAGTCTGGCAGATTGCACGCATCCGTCCCGACCGCCATGCAATTACGCGGGCGGCCACATTAATCAAAAACGCCCAGCGGCCGTTGATTATTGCCGGCGGTGGCGTAATTTATAGTGATGCGACGGCAGCACTCAGCGAATTTGTGGCCGCCACCGGCATCCCCGTGGCCGAAACAATGGCCGGCAAAGGCAGCCTGCGCTACGACAACCCGCTCAATTTGGGCGCCATCGGGGCCACCGGCACCTTGGCGGCCAACCGCATCGCCCGTGATGCCGACGTGATTATCGGGATTGGTACGCGCTACGGTGACTTTACCACCGCCTCCAAAACTGCCTTCCAGCACCCCGACGTGCACTTCATCAACATCAATGTCTGCGAATTCGACGCTGCCAAACATCTGGCCACCATGGTGCAGGGTGATGCCCGTGAAACCCTAGTGGAATTGCAGGCGGCCTTGGCTGGCTACCAGGTCGCACCCGACTACCGCGCCGAAGCGAGCCGGCTCCAAGCCGAATGGGACGCTGAAGTGCAACGCATCTACGACATCCGTCTGAAACCGTTGCCAAGCCAAGGCGAAATCATCGGCGCCGTCAATGAGCTGAGCGACCCCGGTGCCATCATGGTGTGTGCCGCCGGCAGTCTGCCCGGCGATTTGCACAAGCTCTGGCGCACCCGTCACCCCAAAAACTACCACCTCGAATACGGCAACAGCTGCATGGGCTACGAAGTAGCCGGTGGGCTGGGCATCAAAATGGCCGCCCCCGACCGCGAAGTCTATGTGATGGTGGGGGATGGCAGCTGGCTGATGATGTCGACCGAGTTGGTGACGGCCATCCAAGAAGATCGTAAACTCATCGTCGTGCTCATCGACAACGATGGCTACAAAAGCATCGGCGGCCTGAGTCGCTCGCTCGGCCAAGAAGGCTTTGGCACGCGCTATGCCTACCCCCAACAAAACATGCTCCCCAGCGATGCCGATGGCAATGATGTGGTGCGCTTGCCTATTGATTTGGCGGGCAATGCCCGCAGCCTTGGTGCGGATGTGATTGAATGTGACGGCTATCTAGACCTGACCAAAGCCATCGCCCAAGCCCGCGTCAACCGCAACACCACGGTGATTTACATCCGTAACGACCGCTACCAAGGGGTAGCTGGCTACGAAAGTTGGTGGGATGTGCCCCCCGCCGAAGTCAGCGACAGCCCTGGTGTGCAAGCCAAACGGCGTGAATGGGCCGAAATGCGCGCCACCGAACGCGATTATTTGTAATTCACCAGCCGCGCCACGACTTTTTTCACCAAAAGGAGCATCATGAAACCCTTGCGGATAGCCTTGCTCGGTGCCGGTCGGATCGGCCAAGTCCATGCCCGCACCCTCGTGCAACGAGTCATCGGCGCGCAACTGGTGGCCATCGCTGACCCGATGCCGGCCGTAGCCCAACAACTGGCCGAGCGCTACGGCATCGCCACCGTCAGCACCGATTGTATGGCGCTTATCGCCGACCCGAGCATTGATGCGGTGATGATTTGTACGCCCACAGACACCCATGCCGACTATATCATTGCCGCCGCCCAGTACGGCAAGCATATTTTTTGTGAAAAACCGATTGCCCTCGATTTGGCAGAAACCGACCGCGCCTTGGCTGCCGTGGCCGCGGCCGGCGTCACCTTGCAAATCGGCTTCAACCGGCGCTTTGATGCGAATTTCGGGCGGATGCAACAGGCAGTCGCCAGCGGCGCCATCGGCACGCCCAAAATGGTGCATATTGTCAGTCGCGACCCTGCGCCGCCGCCGATTAGTTATATCAAGGTATCGGGCGGGATTTTTCTCGATATGACGATTCACGACTGGGATGTGGCCCGGTTTTTGATTGGCAGCGATATTGAAGAAGTGTATGTGCAAGGGGGCGTCACCGTCGACCCTGCCATCGGCGCAGCCGGTGACATCGACACCCACGTGACCTTGTTGCGCTTCGCCAATGGCGTCATCGGCACCATCGACAATTGTCGCCAATCATCCTATGGGTACGACCAACGTGCCGAGGTGTTTGGCAGCGCCGGCAGCATTCAAACCGACAACAACTACCCCAACAACACCACGTTGAGTACGGCGAATGCGGTGCAACGCGATTTGCCGTTCAATTTCTTTATGCAACGATATATCGAAGCATACGCCGCCGAAATCGAAGCCTTTGTGGTGGCAGTGACCACCGGCACTCCGGTACTCGCCAGTGGCAGTGATGCGCGTAAGGCGTTGATTGCTGGGTTGGCTGCCTGGCAGAGTTACCGGCTTGGGCGCCCTGTCAAATTAGCCGAAATAAGTGCAGTCGCAGAATAAACGAAAGGGCGTGGTATGCAGACATTCCGCGTGGCGTTTTTGGGGGCAGGTCGGATCGGCCAAATGCACCTCAACAACCTCAAGACCATCCCCGGCGTCACGGTCCAAGTGGTCGCCGACACCAATGCCGACATGGCGGCGCGGGGAGCGGCCATCGTCAATGCGCCCCGCCACACCAGCGACATCATGGCCGCCATTGCAGCTAACGATGTCGACGCCGTGATGATTTGCACCCCTACCGGCACTCACCCCGACCTTATCAAGGCGGCGGTACGGGCGGGCAAGCCCGTCTGGTGCGAAAAACCAGTCGGGCTTACGTTGGCCGATGTCGACGAGTTGATTCAATTCACCGCCCAACACAATGTCCCGGTGATGATTGGCTATATGCGGCGCTTTGATGCGCGCTATCAGTTGGCCAAACAGCGCCTCGACGCCGGTGAGCTCGGCGTGATCGAACGCTGGAATTCCAAAAGTATCGACGACAGCCCGCCCAGCTTGGCATTTATCAAAACCAGTGGGGGCATCTGCATCGACATGATTATCCACGACTTCGACTTGGCGACTTACTTTGTGGGTGATGTCGACGAGGTGATGGCGTATGGGGCGGTGCTGGTCGACCCGGGCTTTATCGAGGCCGGCGATGTGGACACGATTACCGTCATGTTGCGCTTTGCCAATGGCGCCTTGGGGGTGATCGAGGGTGGGCGGCGCACAGCCTGGGGCTCTGACATCCGCACCGAAATCATGGGCAGCAAAGAGCGGGCGTTTGTGGCCTTCCCCAATTCACCCCCCAGCAATGCCAACGGTGCGGCGTCGCCCGTGGTAGACCATGGTGAGGGCTTCACCGAGGCCTATCGCACCGAATTACGCTACTTTTTTGATTGCTTGCGGGATGGGATCACGCCCCGCCCCGGCATCGCCGAGGCCGCCAAAAGCCTGCGGGTCGCCGTCGCTGCTGCCCAGAGTATGCACGAAGGGCGGCCAGTCAAAGTGGGGAAGGGCAGCTGATTTATCTCGGTACATATGCGGCTTGCTGCGTCTCAAAGAATCCCCTGCTCTCCGTCGTGGTGGTGTCATTCATGGCGCCACCGTCATTACATGGGTGCGAAAGTGTTCGGTCACTCTGCTACCGGTAGCGTATCGTCCGCCGGGCGCAGGGTGACTTTCTTCATCGACGCTTGCCGACGATGCAATTATTTCCTGTTAATTTGAAAAATATATCACCGCGACACAGCCCGCTATCCAACCGAAATATCACCAAAAACTGCAATCATGGTGGAGTATATGAACTATCCCACCGCAGCCAATTCCCAAGCCACCCCAGCGATGGCAATTATTTGCCAGGCACCTTCGTCGTAGCCTACCACCAGGTCTGATGCAGGCATTTCGAAAAAAAGACTTTCATCGAGTACTGTATGGTGGAGCGCCTGTGGCAATTCACCAGCAAAAATAGTCACGACTTCGTGAGCCCCAGGCTGATCATGCCAGACAATTACGCATTGGTATGCGGCAATACCACCAAACGCAACCCTGATGAGTGAGGTATGTTGCAAATTAGCATGGTCAAGATTTACGCCAATGAAACGCACCGGCGCACAAAAAATCCTACCAATTTGAAACTACGCTTAATAACGACATTGGTATGCCTACAAGTTGTACATCAAATTTCAAGCTTGGTTCTACTATTTTTGATGCGTTATGAATTCGCATACTAATCTGCCAACCTTTATCAAAGTAAATATTTACCGTAGCATTTGTCGTATATTCTATTTTTAAAATAGTAGTGGGCATCGGCAAGCGACTACTATATTTCGCAGACTTTCCTGATAAAGATTTCGAATGTAATGTGTCATGCATATTGAATGCACGCAATACAGTCTGTCGTTCTTTCGTTAATACTATAAGCTTATAATAGTCATCCCGACCAAGCAAGTACTCCATAAAATTCGCTGGCACCACATAACTATTATTGTTCATTTCTTGCAATGCACCACAAAATGCCGTTAAAACTTTGCGGTAAACACTATCTTTGTCAATTGCAGCCCACGCTATACCCGCTTGTTTCTGTGTACGCAAATAGTTCCATGTATCATTTAAATCAGTAAAATAACTCTGCGGTGTAGGCACGCGTAACCACTCATTACCGAAATCAATGCTTGATGATAGCCGAGAATGTTTTACTGCATTATGATTATGTTTCGCACTTATGCCAATTTCCCAATTTGAATTTACACTTTTGATAATGACATC
>CALQBW020000106.1 GCA_943328915.2 Singulisphaera sp. GP187
TCCAGACCGCACTTAACTCGTTGGGGGCAATCGCAGCCCGTTTCAATGCGTTGCGGGCTGCTTCGAGCGACATCGTAATAACATCTTCATCTGGCCCAGGGACGCTTTTTGACTCAACCGGCACGCCACCATAGCCACCGGTCCAAACCTGTGAAATATCTTTGGCGGCGATACGGTAGCGTGGAACATACGCCCCGTATCCCACAATGCCTACCGGTCGATCTGGTTTCATACCGATTCCTTAATAAAAACTACGACGCCGAGACGTGAATTTGTGTGAGCAAGTTCGTCGCAGTGGCAGGCTTAATACTTTGCATTTCGATCATTTTTTGGGCGATTACCGCCACATCATCGCCCTGGGCACCGGCAGCCATGGCGATTTGGCGTGCATGCAAGGTCATATGACCTCGTTGAATTCCTTCTGTCGCCAAGGCACGCATCGCAGCAAGATTCGACGCCAACCCGGCACAGACACATATTTCGGCGAGTTCGCCGGCATGGGTCACATCGAGCACCTGTAGGGCTGCTTGGGCAGTGGGGTGCACGCGAGTCGCCCCGCCTACAATTCCGACCGCAAGCGGCATGGTCAATTCACCACACAAATATTCTTGATCATCACGATACCAATGCGATAACGATGTATACCTCCCACTCCGGGCAGCCCAGGCATGTGCGCCTGCTTCGATGGCACGCCAATCATTGCCGGTCGCGACAATCACCGGATCTATGCCATTCATAATCCCTTTGTTGTGGGTAGCAGCGCGATGCGGATCAACTACCGCAAATGCATGCGCCCACAATATTCGTTCAATCACGTCAGCGCCCGCAATCCCGTCACGTTGCAACGATGCGGGGGCAATCCGTACTTTTGCAGTTGCCAAACGGCGGTCGGTCAGATTCGACAAAATCCGTAGCATTGCCTGACCACCGCTCAGTGATTCAAGGAGTGGTGCGACTGTTTCACACATCGTATTGACGGCATTGGCGCCCATGGCATCGCGACAATCAACCAACAAATGCACAATCAGCATCGCTCCCATCGGCGAATCGGCATACTCATGGCATTCGACATCACAGACACCACCCCCACGCGCCACCATACTTTGACTTTGTCCATTCGCACATTCAATAATTTGCATGCGATGCGCATGAATCTTGGCCATAGCCATAGCGGCATCGGCCACGGCAATCAATTGAATTTGGCCGATCATCACAGGGTCTGTATGGGATGCAAAAAAACCACCACTTTCGCGGGCCATGCGAGCGGCGTAGCTCGCACCGGCGACAATAGATGGCTCTTCGACGACCATGGGTACGAGGCGGTCACGCCCATTAATGCGAAAGTTTGTCGCCACACCGAGTGGTAATTCATAGCTGCCAACCACGTTTTCAATCATTTTGTCGGCTTTGGCTAACCCCAACTGCCCACCGGCAAGTGCGGCAGCAGTAGCGTCATCGAGCTGGGCAAATTCACGCACGCGCGCGCGGCGTTCCAGTGGGTCAAGTCGATAAAATCCTTCGATGCGCGATTCGGCTGATTGTGGCATGAACATCCTTAACACACAAATGACTACCATATGCACCTATCTTAAATCACCGCCCCTGCCAGAGTCATGCAGATACCTGTCAAAAACTATCCAATTGATGCAATGTAATGAATTCCCATGTATCAAATTGCCCAAACCACGCAAAACACTTAGTCCAATTCAAAGATTCTTTCTACTAATATTGATGATTATTGAAGAAAAAATATGTTTTTACTAACGATAACAAATCGAGGGCATAATCGTATATCAGTATGCTAGATACAAAAAACCTACTAACACTATCCGCAATAAATAAAAAAACACGCACACACTATGCTATAATAGTAAAGATTTCTTTCACTTGCGGGCGTAGCTCAGTGGATTAGAGCAGCGGTCTTCTAAACCGTTGGTCGTGGGTTCGAGTCCCGCCGTCCGCGCCAATTCCTCGCAAAAGGAGCCAGCATGCACGTCGATCGACTCAACGAATATCAGCTCGCGTCACGGCGAACTTGGAGTCTCATCAAGACCGATCATGCAATCGTTTACCCCACGCTTGGGTTAGTCAACGAAGCAGGCGAGGTTGCGGGCAAAGTCAAAAAAATCTTCCGTGATCGTGCTGGCGTCATCAGTGACGCTGATCGCGACGCACTCAAATACGAACTTGGTGATGTGTTGTGGTATTTGGCGCAAATTTGCACCGAACTCGACATTAGCCTCGAAGATGTCGCCAGTGCCAATCTCACCAAACTCTACGACCGTCTTGATCGCGGGGCAATCGGTGGGGACGGCGATACCCGTTAAATGTGTTCACACGACGTATCAGGTCAGGTATTGGCCAAAAAAGGGAGTATTGGCATGTCTACGCCGTCGTCTTACGAGGTTTCGGTCGTTATTCCCTGTCTCAACGAAGCCGAAACCATCGCACCCGTCATCCGCAAAACCCTTGCCGGCTTCCAGCGCTTGGGGATTCATGGTGAAGTTATCGTCGCCGACAACGGCAGTAGTGATGGTTCACAAACGATTGCCCTCGCCGAAGGCGCCCGTCTTGTTGCGGTGCCGGAACGCGGCTACGGGGCAGCATTACATGGTGGCATTGCTGCCGCCAACGCCGAATTTGTGGTAATGGGTGATGCTGACGACAGCTACGACCTTGGCGCGATAGATGAATTCGTGACGCAATTGCGTGCCGGCGCCGATTTAGTAATGGGCAACCGCTTTCGCGGACGGATTATGCCAGGCGCCATGCCGTGGTTGCATCAATGGCTCGGCAATCCCGTATTAAGTTGGTTGGGGCGCACGTTATTTCACTCTACCGTCGGTGATTTTCACTGTGGGCTCCGTGCCTTCCGCAAAACCGCCTGGCACGCCATCCAGCTCCAGACGAGTGGGATGGAATACGCCAGCGAAATGGTCATCAAATCAGTGTTGTTTGGTCAAAAAATCGTGGAAGTCCCCATAACCCTATCCAAAGATGGGCGCTCGCGCCCGCCCCACTTGCGCACGTGGCGCGATGGCTGGCGCCATTTGCGCTTTATGTTGGCATATGCCCCCAATTGGGTTTTCCTTCTGCCCGGCAGCCTCCTGACCATCATCAGTGCCGTAGTGCTGTTGTGGTTGATGCCCGCAGCCCGTCAGATTGGCACCGTCACCCTCGACATCAATACCCTCGTGGTGGCAGCCTCATTGTTGTTGTTTGGGGTGCAGGTGGTGTTATTTGGCTTATTAGCCAAAAAATACCTGACTACCACTGGGCTCGTGCCAGACTCCCCCCGTTTCGCCAAAATCAATGATGTCATTACCCTCGAATATGGGCTCATTACAGGGTTGGTGTTATTGATTGTTGGTATCTGGCAGATCGCGCAGGTATTTGGGGTGTGGCAAGCAGGTGGATTCCAAAATCTCGATCCTGCCACCAGTGCCCGCCAAACCGTTTTGGGGGCAGTAGCCGTAATTTTGGCAGGCCAAATCGGCTTCACCAGTTTGTTTTTAAGTATTCTCGGGCTCAATATCCGCAAACGTAGTTAATTCAGAGGAACACCGCGATGACCAATCCCAACGCACCACTTGAGCTTCTCTATATTGCAAATGTGCCAACCTGGCAAAACCCAACGATGACGGGGATTAACCGCCTCGCACCGCATGCCACCCTCTACCCCTATCACGACGCTGCCAGTGCGTTGGCTGGTGAGCGGACTGCCTCACCCTGGGTGGCTTTACTGAATGGTGACTGGGAATTCATTTTGCTCCCCAAACCTGACGCCGTTACCCCTGCCAATTTGCACACAGCGCAGTGGCACACGGTAGCAGTACCGGGGCTTTGGACGATGCAAGGCTTCGAAAAACCGCATTATCTCAATATCAAAATGCCCTTCCCCAATACGCCACCCTCCGTCCCCGATGCCAATCCCGTGGGCGTCTACCGTCGCCGCATGACCATCCCCGCCCAATGGCAAAACCGTCGCGTAATTCTGCATTTTGGCGGCGTCGAAGGGATGTTGTGTGTCTATGTTGATGGCCAAGCCATCGGTATGGGCAAAGATTCCCGCACCCCCGCAGAATTCGACATCACTCGCTATGTGACCGCTGGTCAGACCCACGAGGTGATGGCAGTCGTCGTGCGTTGGTCAGATGCCTCGTTTATCGAAGACCAAGATCAATGGTGGCATGCCGGCATCAATCGCGAAGTATTGATTTATAGCACGAGTAATCCTTTTTTGCGCGACCTGCAAGTCTTTGCCAAACCAGACAGCGAATACAAAGGGGGCACTCTGACCGTCACTGCGTCGACCAACAACCCAGGCGAATTACGCGACGACTGGCAGGTGTCGGTACAACTCTATGGTCCTGATGGCAAACCGTGCTTCAACGAACCCCTCTTCCAGCCATCACGCTGGGCACCCAAAGACAAATCGGTGGTCGATGGCTGGGGTTCACGGATTGCCGCCTATGACCAGGTCGAATTGCAAGCCACCCTCAAACGCGTCGAATGTTGGAACCACGAGCAACCCAATCTCTACACCGTACTCGTCACTTTCCACACTCCGGGCGGCAATGAATATTACCGCACCCGCGTGGGCTTCCGCGACATCAAAATCGCCAACCGTGAATTACTTATCAATGGGCAAGCAGTGCTGATCAACGGCGTCAATCGCCACGACCACGACGACACGCAGGGGCGGGTTATTAGTCGTGAATTGATGCGAAAAGACATCATATTAATGAAACAATTCAACATTAATGCCGTGCGCTGTTCACACTACCCCAACGACCCTGTTTTTTATGATTTGTGCGACGAATACGGCTTGTATGTGATTGACGAAGCCAACGTTGAGGCCCACGATTTTAGTTTTGACTTGTGTCGTGATGCCCGCTACACCGAAGCCTTTGTCGACCGCGTCCGCAACATGGTCGAGCGTGACAAAAACCACGCCTGTATCATTGCCTGGTCGATTGGCAACGAAAGTGGCTATGGGCCCAACCACGACGCAGCCGCCGGCTGGGTGCGCCATGCTGACCCCAGCCGTGTATTACACTACGAAGGGGCCATCGCTCTCGGGTTCAATCAGCCCAATTGGGGTGCCGGTCAAGCGGCCACCGATATCGTCTGCCCGATGTACCCCTCACTTGCGAGTATCATCGAATGGGCCAAGACGCCATCTAATGATCCTCGCCCGATGATTTTGTGTGAATACTCCCACGCTATGGGCAATAGCAATGGTTCCTTGGCAGACCACTACGCCGCTTTTGAGCAATACCACGGCTTACAAGGGGGCTTTATTTGGGAGTGGGTTGATCATGGTATGCGCCAAAAAACTCCGGATGGGCGTGAATATTGGGCCTACGGCGGCGACTTTGGTGACACCCCCAACGATTACAATTTTTGTGCCGACGGCTTAGTTTGGCCCGACCGCACGCCCCACCCCGCTCTGTACGAACTCAAATACCTAGCCCGCCCCGTGGCCGTCAGCCCAGTGGGGGACGTGGCAGGCAACTACCGCATGAGCAACAAACGCTACTTCAGCGATATCGACGACCTCAGTGGCGAATGGATTATCGAAGTCGACGGGATTGTGGTATCCGAAGGAATTTTGAATATTCGTGGCTTGACAGCCCGCACTAGCCGTGACGTGCAAATCCCCATCCTGGTCACCGTCCAAGCTACCTATCTCACCAATTTGGTGACCATCACCTTCCGCTTCCGCAAGCGCCGCTCATCAGAATATGCCCCCATTCGCCACGAAGTGGCATGGGATCAACATGTCGTGCAACAGCCCAACAGCCAAGTCGAGCATAGTCGTGGCGCCCGTCTCAAACGCGATGTCACGGAAATCACCCTCCAATCGGGACGGGTCAAGGCCCGCTTTGACGCCAACACCGGTGAGTTGTTGTCGTATGGCACTCCGCGCCGCAACTTCATCAGTCAAGGACCACACTTACAACTCTGGCGGGCAGCCATCGACAACGACGGACTCAAATTGTGGCCCGAACATCCTTCGCCACATCTACGTAATTGGCGTGCCTTGGGTATCGATAAAATCAAGCTCGCACTCAACGATATCGAGCAAATCGGCTCCAAAATCAACTTTACCTACTACGGCAGTGGTCGTGGGAAGCCAGGCGACATTCGCCACACGATTACCTATACCATGAACAACGAAGGTAATTTGCATGTCGAACACTACGTCAAACTGAATACCGAACTCATCGATATGCCACGGATTGGCGTAACCCTTGCCATCCCCCTCCAATACCGCACCGTCTCGTGGCTGGGTCGTGGGCCATGGGAAAATTACCCCGATCGCAACGCCTCAGCCTTGATTAGCCGCTATAGCCATGATGTCGATGAGTTTTATGTGCCCTACATCATGCCCCAAGAACATGGCTTGCGCACCGATGTAAGTAGCGTCACCTTTGACAACAATCGTGGTAGCCGCCTCAAAATCGTCAGCGACGACACCTTCCAATTTTCGGCAAGTCGCTTGACCAGTGCTGATGTATTTGCCGCCATGCATACCACCGACCTAACTCCTCATGATAGCGTGTTCATCAACATCGATCACCGTCATCGTGGTGTAGGGACAGCCAGCTGTGGCCCCGATACCCTCGAACAATACCGCATCCTCGAGCGCCGCCACCGCTTTGGGTTTACCCTCGTCATCAGTGGTGTCGAAGGATAACCCCCGTTACACCAAACACCGCGACCAGGCAATGTGTCTGGCCGCGGTGTTTTGATTTTATCGCAGTGTTAACGCCCAATCGTGCGCGTCGCAGTACTGGTGCGGGTAGCCGAACGGGTCATTGTCGCTGTTTTGGTGCGGGTGGTCGTTCTGGTCAGCGTGGCTGTCCGCGTGCGGGTGGCCGTTTTGGTCAACGTGACAGTCCGGGTGGCCGTCGCCGTCCGGGTTGTTGTTACCGTGGGACTAAGCCTCCCGTTTGATTTGGGTACTTTTGTAGGAGAAAGGGTAGCCGTCGCCGTCCGAGTATTCGTACGCGTCCGCGTGGCCGTCGCCGTTGCCGTAAATGTCGGCGTAGCGATTGCACCGCTATAGCGCACCGTGACATTAACGGGCACATTATTGCTGCCGATAATCGCGAGATTGGCACTGCCCGACACATGCGCTGGCAACGACACATACATAGTATTGTTGGAATCATAGGTAATCATATTTGCTTGGATTGTTTTGTTATCCAGCATTACAAGGGTATTCCGGAGATATTCACCCGTAATCATGATCCGCCCACCCGAAATAGGCAAGGTGGGATCGGTGGTGCATGGCGTGGTGCTCCCAACACAGCGCATGACACTACGCACCACGGGATTGGCGGACATTGCCAGTACGTGGACGTGATCAGTTTGTAGCGATGCAACTTGAATTTTGACAATGCCACTCAATTTGCTGGCCAATGTACAAGGCGGCAATGGTTGACTAATCGTTGGTGCAACACAGCGGCTACCCCACACATAGACCGTCCCGTCTGCCTTGAGTGCTGCCGACACCCCATCGCCAGCGGCAATATCGACGATGTTGGTTAAGCCATTTGGTACATTGGCTTCTGCGGGGTAAACAACCGTCCCCGGCCCACAACTCGCTCCAAATCCACCCCAACCTACCACCGTCCCATCGCTACGTAATGCTAGGTTGTGATATGACCCCGCCGCAACTTTGACGACGTTGGTGGCACCAGCAGGAATCGTCCGCACACAATACGGATCACTCCCTCCGCCCATGACGTCACCACCCCACACCACCACCGAACCATTGGCACGGACCGCAATCGAATGGATGTCACCGGCGTCAAAAGAGCGTGGCCATGCCCCTACATCTGTCGTTGAACCCGCACTCGCTTGATCATTCATAGTAAAGCCAACTGGCCGTAACATGCCGTCTTCGGTCAACACCAAGCCATGCACCAAGCCCCATTCTGACTCAATTGCATGATAGCGAATGTAGGAGGCAATCAGCGGATAAAACGATACATCGACGTTGTAACCCGTAAACCATTCAGCATTTGCATAGGTGTTTATATTACCACTCGATGCATAAATACACCCGGCTTGTGAAATCGATAGGGCTAATGTCCGGACATATGAATTATTGCAATACTCATTCCCACTATACTGTGAGAATCCAAGCCCATTACGATACCAGACCATAGGTATTTGTTGCTTATCAATGGCCCCCCATACTTGGTCATGTGGATCGAGTGCGATGTCTACCACATCGGTCATGATAAACTTCTCGACAAATGGATAGTTATCATCAAACGAAATCAGTTTGGCATGCTCATCAAACGCCAAGCGGGGTTGCCCCACACGTGCTTGCGACACAAGTGCGCCCTGACGCACCGGCGTCGGCGCCGGTGGCTGCCCATCATCTGTGGCTAACGCAATAACCGGTATACTCAACCCCATCAGCAATACGATTCCGATAACCCAACGCCACATAGCATGTTCCTTTTTTTATAAATATGTTTACACTTTAGCATAAGTATTTAATTTTGATAATCCCCAATTTGATTCGCTCAAGGTAGATCTTCGTTGTCGCGCACAGCGGACGCAGAATCAGCCCCAACGTCATCCCATGCCGGGTGCACGCACCCATAGCGTGGAATCTCCGTGGTATGCCATTGTTGCGCTCAGCGCACGCGGAGGGCGCAGAGGCATTCGCCACTTCCTCCTTTATTTCACGCTTCCGA
>CALQBW020000107.1 GCA_943328915.2 Singulisphaera sp. GP187
GGTGCAAATGGGGCAATCTCCCACCGCATCGAGTGTTGTCCAGGGGAGTAATGTTGATTATGTTACGGATAATAATTCCGCCACGTCATTCATTTCCACTCTAGAAACGAATCCCTGGTGGCAATATCCGCTCGGTGCAACGTCTGTACCGGTGAATCAAATCATAATAGGTTGCCCCCACATTAGTTTGTTGCCAACCACATCATTGCATGTGATGGTCAGTGATAATCCCAATACGACATTCAGTAGCGCAGATTGGAATTGGCACTATGTCACTGATACCGTTGATGTGAATATGGTATTGGACCTGCCACCTGGGATTACCGGCAAGTATGTACGACTACAGCTTGAAGGCACAAACGAAGTGCTCGCGTTGTCAGGAATCGAGATCTATCAGACAAATGGTAATTTTGATGTGCCTGCACAAGTGATTACGGTGAATCAAACGGCAACACAAACCAAATCACAACAAGTCAATGCGGCAGTTTCATTCACCACCGGCTCTGCAGTCTTTACGGGAGTGATACCAGGGCGGCGCTATCGGTACACGTTGACAGCCAGCAATAACCAAGGGTCGCAGACATATACGGGTACGTTTACCAGCAACCAAACATTTGGGCGTATATATGCGCCGCTTTTATATAACTCGAGTTCTGCAGCTTCGCCTGCAAGTAGTGGTCGTTGAGGAGGCACATCATGAATAAACACTTTTCAATTTCCATAATTGCTGCCTTCGTGATTTCACTTGTTATCGGTGGCGTCCACGTGTTTGCGACCCAAAACCGCCTGATTAGTCTCCCGATCCCGCAACGCCAAATCGCGATCGAGGGTGGTCAGGTGACCACATGGGGTTATACGACTTCTGGGCTGCACGATGTTCCCGCTGGTGCGACGAATAATGTAACCCAAATCGCAATGGGCGCACATCATGCATTGGCTCTTACGATGAATGGGAATGTTATTGGCTGGGGGATCAATCGCAAAGGCGAATTAACGATCCCTACGAATTTGAATGATGTTATTCAAATAAGTGTCGGTATTTCGCATAGTGTAGCCCTAAAACGAGACGGTTCAGTTGTCCTCTGGGGCGAGGCAGTATCCAACGAATTGCCCCCATCAGCATCATTGCCAACGGATGTTGTCCAAATCGCCGCTGGTGATCGGCACACGGTATTTCTCAGGTCTAATGGTATGGTGATGGTAACGGGTATTGCGAGCCAACGAGCAGTACCTAGCGATTTAAATGGCAAAACAATTATCGCGATTGCGGCAGGCGGGGCGAGCACGCTCGCGCTCGATTCGACCGGGAGTATCTATCAATGGGGTGGTCCACCCCTACCGAGTATTGTTACAAATGACATTATGGCTATTTTTGCGCGGGGGAATGTATACGCAGCCCTCAGCAGTACTGGCGAATTAGTGGTGTGGGGTGATATCGCCGACATCACTCCGTCAGCATCAAACATCAGTACTGATACTTCCACCAGCAATTGTCCTTGTCTGCGTTTCGCGAACATAGGTTCAATGCAGTCATTGGTCGTTGCTAAATGGGGAATTGCGGTGGTACAACGCAATGGTCTGATTACGGCGTTACCGCATGATGGGTCAAGTGTTGCGAGCGACATCCCTTTTCGCGTACTCCAATTAGGAGTTCATCCGAGTCATTCTGCTGGCATTGCATTGCAATCAACCGCAAACACCGTGGCATTGAGCACCAAAACCCCTATACCTGCCCTGAGTATCCGGTTACCCCAAGAATTAAATACCATCGGCAAATTGAGTGTGTGGGGTGGCAGTAGCAATGTCATTACGATCCCAGATGCAGCAACCCAAGGACTGATTAGTATTGCAGCTGGAAGCCGGCATATAATCGCCCTCCGCCCGGATAGTAAAGTCGTTGCTTGGGGAGATAATGACGCCAACCAGTTAAATATGCCGAGTAGCCTAACCATCGTCCGCACGGCGACTGATCCATTACGGGTCATTGCGGTCGCAGCCGGAGCTAATTTTTCGCTTGCATTGCGTGCCAACGGTACCATCGTTGCGTGGGGTGACAATACCTACGGGCAAATTAGTATTCCAGCCAATCTTACAGATGTCATTCAAGTTGTCGCGGGCGTACGGCACGTCGTGGTATTGCGTAAGAACGGAACTATTGTCAGTTGGGGTGATAATACCTATGGTCAAACAACCGCTTCAACTCTGCAAGGAGTTGCAAAAATAGCTGCTGCGGGTTGGCATACGGTTGCCCTTTTGAATAATAATACTATTGTGGCCTGGGGTCGGAATGAGTTTGGCCAAACGTCAATCCCTGCATTTACAAATGCTGTCGATATTGCGGCGAGCAACGCTGACAGCATCGTACTGTTGGCAGATGGGCAAGTCAAAGTATATGGTGATGATGGGTTTGGCCAAACAAATATTCCTGCTCAAACGTTCCAACGCATAGGTGCTGGGAATTATCATTTGCTTGGAATAAGTAACGATGGTTCATTATTTGGATGGGGATTGAACACGAATTCCCAAGCAACTCCCCCGACAAATACACTTAATCCATTTTTGGTGGTGGGCGGTAGCGATTTCAGTGCGGCGCTTTCCAATAATATTGTGTTGAACAATACACCGGTGCCAACTCCATCAAATACGCCCTATTCGAAAATACCAGCAATGCCCATATTTGGCACATTAACCGCATATGATGGTAATAGTAGCTGGCCAATCGGCGATATTGCGGAATTAAATGCCACAGACATAAGTGATGTATCGGTAACAACTGACACTATTGCTATCGTACATAGCGACAACAGCCTCACCCTTAATGAATCGGCGAGCATTACGAAGCAAACGTTACCGGTTTCGGTGACTGCAAATGTACAGTCAGTCGCGCTTGGCAAAGACTTCGGTGCGGTGCTCAAACGAGATCATTCAATTATTACGTGGGGAACCAATGCCCCAGTAATTCCACTCTCTTTTTCACGTAATATCAATGAAATCCGCGCTTTTGGCGGGCATTTAATGGTATTACGCAGCGACGGCAAAACATGGTCGAACCGTTTTGCACTGACACAACTTTCCCAAATTCGTCACATTGCTGTTGGTCCTGATTTTGTGGCGGCACTCCGAGAAGACGGTGGGTTACAAATGGTCGGCTCCGCAAACGATGAAGGATTGTTGACTCCCCCAAATCTAGCTTTTGGGATTGTCGAGATTGCGGTGGGAAGGTATCATGTCCTCGCATTGCGTTCTGATGGTCGCGTGGTTGCCTGGGGTGCCGACGTACATGATCGTGGGCAAGCCGATGTACCGTATCTTGCGCAATCACATGTCGTAGCAATTGCCGCTGGGGATCAATCAAGTTTTGCACTCCGTGATGACGGTACGATTGTGTCATGGGGGAACGTGCCAAGTGGGACGAGTAGTAACCTCGCGTCGTTGAATACGAACCGTAATGTGTTTACATTACGTGCCGGTGCAGGGATAGTCGTTGCGTTGCTGAAGGGCAATCCCACTACCGCTACGATTATGCCTACGCGCTTTCCCACTCAAATTCCACAACTAATTCCTACATTGACGATACGGCCAAATGATGCGGCGATAGTTGCAAACCAAATTGGTTGGTTCAGTTTCAATGACCGTGCCGTAATTACCCAGTATCTTGGGGCAGCTGGACCATATTTGTGTGCGGCAAATACTGCGTGCCCCAAAAGCGACCCGCATGGAATGCGAAAGCGCGCTGCACGTTTTAATGAAGTGAGTGGAGATGAGCTTGATAGCACTGTGGCAATCAATTTGATTGGCACTTCATTTACAGTGAGCTATTGGATGCGTCGTGATCGTACAAATACCAATGACGTTGCGCTTAGTATCGGCACTACGTTTGCCAAATACAAATATTTTACGATGGGTTTTGATACCGAAAATCGCGTCTATTGCAACTTTTATGGTGATGACCTGCGCACTACTAGCTGGTATACCGATGATAATTGGCATCATTATGCCTGTACGTTTGACAAAACAAACCTTGTTCGCAAGCTCTATCGAGACGGCGTGGTGGTTGCTAGCGATGTCGCCGGTGCTATGTTTAGTGGAGTCGCTGCACCTGTCGTCATCGGGCGGCGCAATGATAGCGCGAGTGGTTTCGTAGGGAGCCTCGATGAACTCATCATCCACAAAGTAGCATTAACTGATAGCCAGATCCAAGATCCAACGAACCTCCCCATGGGTGATCGTCTTGCAGATATTAGCTTCGATGATATTGGATTCCAAAGCCTTGGACCGAATCGGATGCGGCTACTCTGTACGGGGAATAACCCGTGTCCAGATGTGGTGATAGGCAATCATGACGACGAGGCGCTGGCATTTACTGGTTCCGAACAATTGCAATCGAGTGAAAGCCCACTTTTTTCAAATGGCTTTACCGTCACATATTGGGCAAAGCGGAGCGATAGTAGCAACAACGTCCTCTTTGGACAAGGAACGACTACTGCCAAACGCCTTACTTCGGGATTTTCGAGTGATAATAAGCCATACTGTGCGATAGGCACAACAAAATTGGCTTGGGGTACGGCGAGTGACACCAATTGGCATTTCTATGTCTGCCAATTCGATAAAAATACCGGCAAATTAAGTTTGTTTGTCGATGCGCAATCTCCACTAACGACAACCGCTACCTATAGTGATAGTGGCCCATTATTTGTAGGCCGTGGCCCAGAAGCCGGGAGTGGTTTCAAAGGACAATTCGATGATTTATTGCTGTATGCTGCTCCGTTATCTCACGCCACTATCGGGATGCTTTACAACAGTACAAATCCGAGTAGTCTTATTCCAACGGCGACTGTCATTACTACATTGACCAAATCCCCGACGTTTACGGTTACCTTGACACCTTCCAAAACTGCGACTTGGCAAACCAAAACGCGGATTGCTGCGACGATTCAGCCAGGCTCATATCTGACGACCCCCACTGTTACGGCAAGTATCACCCTCACCCCAAGCAAAACGTATACACCGAGCAAAACGTATACACCGAGCAAAACGTATACACCGAGCAAAACGTATACGCCGAGTCTAACGTTTACGGCGAGTGCAACATTCACCAGGAGTGCAACATTTACAAAAACGAGTAGTGCTACCCCAACGAGCACGTCTACTGCTACACCGACCAACACCTCAACATTGACGCTGACACCTTCGCAATCCTTTACAGTAACAAACACGAATACCCTAACACCAAATAATGGTGAAACCGATACCCCTTCAATGACGCGGACTCCGCTAATGATGACGCGTTCATCAATTGCCAAAACAGCAACTGCAAAAGTTCGTCAATCACCAACATTCTATGCACAAACGTTGACGGCAGTAGGCCGGCCCAGTTTGACCAGAACGGCTACTGCAACCAATACGTCTACAAAGACTGCTACTCCGTACCCAATACCATTTACTCCCACTAAAACATCTACCCCATACCCGCTCCCCAGGTCTGCACAAACGGAACTAGTTAAATTTGTCTGGCCGGATATTTCCTCCCTGTACCATCGTTAATGATTTTCCAACGAATGTCCTCCATTTCGAAACAAGAAATGGAGGACATTACCATTGAATTGTGATGTTTTTGGGACATTTTCTCCGATATGGTTTATTCTGCATGCTATGATAAATTGATGAATACCACGCACCAACTCACCCCCGAACAACAGGCAGTTGTCGCCCACCCCACCGGCTTCCACGCCCGCGTGTTGGCTGTGGCTGGATCTGGCAAAACTACCACCATGGCGCACCGAGCATTTCAATTACTCCAATCTGGTACTCCCAAAACAGCAATCCAAATTGTGATGTTTAATGTGTTGGCGCGCAAGCAATTCACCGCAAAACTTATTGAAATTGGACTGGCCCAGCATCTACACCCCGGTGTCGATACGTTTCATTCAATGACCTACAAAATAATGCAACGCGCTGTCGAAGCCGGACTCATGGCCGAACCGCAAGAATTGTGGACCGCCGACGACAGCGAAATGGGCCGGATCCTCGCCCATCGCACCATCCAAGCCCTCGAAAAAGAAGGTGTTTTCCCCCTCAATACCATTGACACCGAAATAGCGCTGATGGCTATTAGCCTTTGGAAAAGTGAACTCATCCCCCCCGATCGGGCCCGCGCCATGAGTAATGGTGAGACAGGATTGGTCGACGTCTATGTGCGGTTTGAAGCAGAGCGTAAGAAAAGAAATGCTGTTGGTTTTGATGATTTCGTGCCAATTGCAGTGGAATTATTTACACAGTTTCCCGAGTTTCGTGCCCAAACGGTAAGTAATTTCCGCTATGTGATTGTTGACGAATACCAAGATGTCAATGCTGGTCAACAACGACTCATCGAACTCCTGGTCTTTCCGCAAAGCGACGTCATGGTGGTGGGTGACGACGACCAAACTATCTACGAATGGCGAGGTGCTCGGCCCGATTATATTTTGCAAACAATGTCCGGCCATGTCTTTGGCAAACCAATTATTGACTATACATTGTCCCATTCATTCCGGTTCGGACCACTTCTCGCTCAAGTTGCGCTCAATGTGATTAGTCGCAACAGTGGCAGGGTCGCCAAACCACTGACTGCTCATAATGTGTTGCAACAGACCGATGTCTTTTTAGTGCACGAAAACACCGAACAAACCAGTGAATTAGACACCATGTTGTGTAATCAGTTGGTGTCACTGGTGCAACGAACTCAGGACCCCAGCCAAGTTGTGGTAATAGGGCGGACCTTTAGTCAATTGCAAGGACTCGAAGCTGCCTGTCTCTCCCGCAAAATCCCCTACCGCGTCCTCGGCCGCAAGCCTTTTTTCGAGCGCCGCGAAGTTGCTACATTGGTCGATTACCTCAAGGCGGGACAAATCTGGAACGATTTGGTTGATGATCAAGTCAGTCGGGTGCTGATGTCGATTGTCAATATGCCCAACCGGTTTGTGGCCCTCGATACAATCAAAAAATCACTCGCTGACGCCCAGCGCTTGGGGATGTCACTGGGGCAATTACTCCATGGACTCACCAATCCCACCCAATCACCCCTCAACCGCCCCGGCCGGGAACGCATTGCCCAACTCATCGCCGTATTGATGCGAATTGATGAATTGTGGCGCACATCCCAGCCTGCTCATCAGGCCTTGCAAATCATCGTCGATAGCACGAATTACATGGAGCACTTCCATAATTATTACGGCAATGGCTCCGAATCGACAGATCGCATCAATAGTGTCAATCAATTTATTGGCTTTGCCCGTGGTACTGGGTTGGCTGTTGGTGATTTCGTGACACATTTTGCTGCGCTAGATCATACATTGAATGCACCGATTGAGCACCAAATATTGTTTACCACTATTTATCGCACCAAAGGCCTCGAATACGACTATGTGTTTATCCCACGGGCCCACGAGGGCTACATGCCCGTCCTGCTCAGCGAAGAATTGACGGTGTGGGACAAAACCCAGAGTACTACGCCGCCCACGCGTGGGGGTAGCGTGGTCGAAACTGAGCGGCGGCTGTTTTATGTAGCCATCACCCGTGCCAAGCGCGAAGTTTATATTGGTGTGTCAATCAGCCCACACGCCGGCGATCAAGCCAACAGCGCTATCCCAGAAGTGTCGCGGTTTGTCGAAGAAATGCACCTCAAAGCGACGGTTGCCATCATGCACCATGTGGTGGCGGTGCAGCGCGGTAAGTCGTTAGGCAACCTACACGATTCATTGCTCCGCAATGGAGCATCGCCGGTATTGCGCCAACAACTCACACACTATTTACCGAATCAACCCCAATTAGCTGACATAATCAACGATCCACAGATTCGTGATTGGCAAGCGCCAGTGCGCACAAGCACCAACAGTAAATCCAAACGCAAGGCGCCACCATCGTTGGTGCCTTGGTGGGCCAAATCCTAGGTTTATGCATTTAATGGTTGCACATGCCCGACAAAAGCGAGGCATTAACGTTACCATACTCATTTTCTCGAACCTTCGAAACTTCGGTAGCAGATGGTTGCAAGCAGTACACTCGCAAGAAGCATCGTTGGCACGCCTTCGATATTAATTCATAGCCATACCAAATTCTCGGTATCGCATTGAACCGATCGCACGAATCCGTTTTACGATGACACGGTCATCGTTACGCCACGTTTACCCGTGTTGTGCACATTGTGGGTGATGTACTGGCACGGCCGTGGTATGTCGATGCAATTACCACGCAATTGAATTATCCGCAGCGGCTGGGACCATTTCAGCACATTGACCCGGGCAAATTCCAGTGTTGGGTTGCCCATGTTGTACAGACGACCATTGGGCAGGGGCCAATCTGCTTGGTCGTAAATATTTCCATGCAGAGTGACGCCGAATTGCTTGCCCAGTTATTTGCCCAAAGCTTGGCCACGATTCATCCACGGGGACTGGCTGTGATTGATTTTGCCATACCGGATATCAATCCCACCCAATCCCACGTATCGCCGTTTTGGTATCAATTTGCCGGTCAAACATACTACCACTAAGCATTGTTGCAATTACGCTTACTGCAAGAGGGTCGTGACGCTCATGGCGTGCATGGCGATGAGCTCTTGATGGGAGAAATCCGGACCGTTATAGCCACCAGCCAGACACGCTGCCACGTGGAGCTGATGCCGGCGGATCCACGCCGCCACCAACGCTTCACGTTCTTGCAAGA
>CALQBW020000108.1 GCA_943328915.2 Singulisphaera sp. GP187
AGCTACCTTTAATTACCCAAATGACGGTGGACTTCAAGATTTATATTCAAATAGATTACCTACTATTCTCAACAACACACTATGCAAAGCAAATGGTGCGAGTGATAATTGTGCGAATCAACAAACCCTACGTACGAGCTGCGAGACACTCACGAACGTGGTGTGTCGGCCAGCGGCAATTGTCCTGACGGAAAAAACAACACGAACCACATCATTAAACCAATTTAACCCAGACAGCAATAATATCGACTTTGCAAATGTCGAAACCAGCGTCTTGCGCACAATGCAAGGTCAAATCTACAAAGTAGTATCGGGTAATTGGGAAATAGCCAATGACAACGACATTCAAACTGAAGTGAATTTTGCGCTACAAACAAAAACAAACGAGGCAACACCATCTACTCTCACGGATACCGATTGGACTAAATGGCGTTTTGGTCTGATTAGCTCTATCATTTTGGATTTCCAACATACCGAATCAAAAGGGTATTTGCTAAAAGTAACACCATTACTCAATTACGGGATTACTCCTGCGTCATTTAATACGACCGCAACTGATTCATGGGGATACTATATTAAAGACACGTACACGTATTTTTCTTCTCTATTAGACGACAAGTCTGAATTATCCCCAAAGAAAAAGAATACAAGCCTGCACCAGAAATTTAAAGACTCCGTAAATAGTTTTATTAATCAAGATCCTAATTCAGTGCCGATAGGGAAAAAACCAAATTACGCTAAATTAATGGGGATGACAAAAGGTATTGCCAAAGAAATTGCCAAATTAGATAAAACGTATCAACAAAATCCAAAAATGGATGGAGCGTTAAAATCAGTAGCAAGTGCTTCGAAATTTATTGGAATTGGATTGGTGATGTTAGCCGATAGTGGTTTCTTCAAAACAGATGCCCAAAAACTCGCAGCAACAATTACCGGCCAAACTTTACAGTTGTTTAAACCAATCAACGATGTCGTTCATATTTCCATCGAATTATATGAAGCGTACAAAGCGACCCAAGTGGCGAAAATACTTCCAGTCGTCGAAGCAGTATTGGATGATATTGGTTTCGTATTCGAAGCGGAAGGAACGTTGTATTATTTGCTCGCCTTTGCGGAAGAGTTTTTCAAAATCGCCGGTTCAATGATATCACGAATGATTCCTTTCTATGATACATACAAATTAATTGCCACTATGGGATGGACAAAAGCAATTGAAATCGGTGAAAGTTTGGTAAGAGCTGTCACAATTGATATCAATAACATAAGTGGAGCAATAACCAAATTTGGCAAACTTGTAACAGAATCTACCATTGCAAAAAATATAGGAAAGGTTATAAGTGACATTAAAGTAATGGCCGCAGGAGAAAAATTCTCCAAGCTAGTATCAAAAGCGGGCACGATCCTTGTAGTCGTTATGATTGCAATGGTATGGGTGCTTGGGATCATGCAAGCAGTTAAAGCAGAGTATGGGTATCAGAAGGCCAATATTATCGGTAACATGATTGGCCAAACTGCAACCATGATTGTATTGGTCGCGATGGCGAGCACTGGTGTTGGCGCATTGATTGCTGCAATAATTGCATTGCTAGACATTATTTCTATGATTGCTTGTAAATATTTAAGTGAAAAACAAATACGCAGCACGGCAGGACAATGGTTATGCGGTGGTATTTCAGGTATTGCAGCTAAATTTCTGAGTCCGTATGCTGCATCAATTGTCGTTGATCCAAATGACCCGTTTTCTCGATATCAAAACATTACCGGTGGGGGTGGGCTATCACGCAATATTGATGGATTTAGTAAAGGGAACAGTTATCGGAACACGCTCGCAGTCACCGACTACGTCCAAAAAATGCCATTCCCCGCCCAGTGGCAGTCAGTATTTTTTGCATGGCAATGGATAAAACTTGACGAACGCGAAACATCATTTGTATATGCACTGAACAGCCAACAAATTGACATGCGCGATAGCGCGATTCGTGGTGCCCAGGTAGGTGATTGGCTTGCCAATAGTGCCAATAATACCGACTTCTATTCGGACGGTGACTATACCTATAAGTGGAAGAAAACGTTCAATGTTGAATACTCCACACCATTAACTAATGCTGGTGCGAATGTACAAATGTCCGATTTATGGCTATCAGAAGCATTCAAAGTACCGCAACAAACTTGTATTTCGATTCCAAATCCGATTATATTTTGGCCGTTGATACCAATCTGCTGGATCGAAACCTTAAGTGGCAACCCAAAATACACCAATATCAATGAGGACAGCAAAACAATTTTTGACGTATTCCCGTCGACTATTGATGAATTTGTCAGCTTACGTCAAAAAAACAATGGCTATACCTTTGCCTGGACAGACGACAATGTGCAACCGACATTCCCCGTATTTGTCGATGCCGACAATGATGGCGTCCCCAATTCCAGCGAATTACTCAGCAATACATTTGACAACAAATGGGATAGCGATACCGATGGGATTTCGGATTATAGTGAAATCAATGTCACGCATTCAAAACCGAATGTCATCGATAGCGACAACGACGGACTCGGCGACAGCCAAGAAATTCTCTATGGAACGGATCCATTGAAGCCCGACAGCGACGGCGATGGTTTGCTCGATGGAGAAGAAATAGTCCATCTCGACGCAAATGGCGCTGCTACCGGTGGCTGGCAAGTGACCTATGCGATTGTAGACGGCCTCCCGCAAACAACCTGGACAGGATCAGACCCCACCACTGCCGACGGCGACGACGACGGCATCACCGATTTGCGTGAAAAGGTACTTGGCTGGAGTCCCTATGCCAAAAACAGCGCCGAACTCATCGGTCTGGCAGGCGACGTGCGTGAAGCACTCATCCCCATCGTGCAATCAACGTTTGTCCCTATTACCGCAACCAGTTTTAGTAATACGGGCTATAGCGGTAGCGGGATTACCTGCGCTGACGTCGCGAGTTGCCCTATGGTAACCAGCAGTGGGGTGCGACTACCAAATACCACTGCGTTACAATTTGATGGGAGCGACAAGCTCGATGCAGGGAGCGGGCCACAGGCAACATTTGATTCACAATTCACCCTTTCGCTGTGGGTCATGCCAACCTACCAAAGCGCCCCACACACTATTTTTGTGCAACCAGGGCATATTGGCGTGTTTCGGACCGTCCAAGGCAACGTAGAAATCAAACTATCCACAAATGCGCCGAATGGGGCAACAAGTGGGGTGGACTGGACGTACCAACAAACTACCAACGCAGTACTCCCCATAAATACCTGGACTAATTTGGTGGTGACCTATGCCAACAACACCGTGATTGTCTATATTAACGGTAACGAAAGTAGTCGTTTTTTCACCAGCGGCACACTCTTTGATAAAAGCACGGTCAACAATAATTTGAATTTTGGTGGTTCGTATGTTAACAGTGGAACGACTCGATACTCGGGCATCTTAGGCCTGCTCGATGATATGAGCATCTACCGTATCGCCTTGAGCGCCAAAGAAGTGTCGCTGCTCGCCCAAGACAAACTCGAGAATGCCAACAATGATTTGATTGTGCGCCCAGGCGATCGCATTTATAGCAATATCACCACCAGCAACAAATTGCTGGGGCGGTCGATGCAAGGCTATACCACCGTCACGGCTCAATCAGCCAAGAACGACTACCAAGCCAGCCAAATGACCCCGCTGGGATTGCCCGCCAATACCAGTGCGGCAATAGAAAACATCATTGAAGTACCTGGTGCGCTGAATCCTGTGACCGCAACCAATAGTTATGTCAATAGCTGTGTATTCCCACGCACTGAACTCTGTGTCAAATTCGACGAAACCAGCACCACCCTGCCGATGCAATTTAGTGATGTATCGCGCAATCAGAGTGTGTTGACCTGTAGCAACACGGCCGCCTGCCCCACATTTGTGGCATCCAACTGGAAATTCACATCCAATACCGACATATCGACCTCGGCCAGTGTGGGCAATGCCATCAGTAGCCGAGATTTCACCGTATCGCTGTGGGTCAAACCCGAAGATCAATCGGTGACCAATCGCACCATTGTGATGAGCAAAGGCACCGCCGTCCTCAAATTGGCCCTCGCCAACGAATACCCGCAATTTACCATTGGCAGCACGACGTTGGCGGCCACCACGCGATTAGTGATTGGGCAATGGCAACACCTAGTATTCCGCTTGATGTTGGGCAAACGCCAGATTTTTGTCGATGGAGTAAATGTCGCCAGTGACACCGCCGCCAGCGCCTATAACAATAATGCATTTGGCGAGCTCCGCATCGGCAAAGATGCCACCACAAATTCATTGATGGGCAGCCTACGTGATATCCAGATTAATTCACTCGCCTTGAGCGACAGTGACATCGCCACCCTCGCCAAAACCTGCGAAGACCCGCGTCTGATTGCCTGTATGCCGTTTAATGCGAGCACCACTGCCGCCCAAAGTATTGATTATTCGCGCTATGGCATCGACCAAGGGGTCGCCCTCAACTGTAGCGGCTGTACCACCAGCAACAACAGCGAAATTAGTTTTGCTTCGAGTACCACGGCCAGTTTACCCAACGGATATGCGTCACTTATAAACGACCACGATTTTTCGATCATGCTGAAAATCAAGTTGGCTAGCGTCGCAGGCACGCAAACCATCATGCAATCGAGCGTGATTACCAGCACCGGCAATCAGCTCCAAATCCAAGTGGTCAACGGTCGACCTACCGTCGTGCGCAAAAACGTCGTGGCCGGGGTTACCACCAGTAGCGATAGTGCGAGCATTGATAACCTGACGATGAGCGCGGGCACGTGGTACGTCCTGACGGCCAAACAAAGTGACGGGCGCCTCAGTATGACGGCGTATGCTGCCAATGGCAGTGCCCTGCAAAGTGCTAGCAAAGAAATTGCTGCCGCGGCCCTGACCCAAGCCCAAGAACCACTGACCCTCGGCACCACCGGGCTGAGTGTCGATCTGCTCCGCATGTATCGCACGGGGTTAAGCAGCGCCAACATGGCAGCGTTGGCAAACTATGCGTTATTTGGCAACCTCAGTATCAACCTAAATCAAGCACCGCAATCCGATAGCATGCCGATTACCGTCGAAGCACGCAACAAAATCATCGTGCCTGATGCGAATTTTGAACGTATCCGTGGCAACTGTGACGAGTCTTCGGCTGTATTGTGCGTGCCGTTTGATCGCGACATGAATACTGCTTACCCTGATCCTATGGCCAATGCGACCGCGATTCAATCATCGACACACATTGATTGGTGGGCGCAATATGCCAAGGATAAAAATTTCGGTACGCTGAACCACACGAACGCTGATGCGAACGCCTGGCTTCACTTCGACTTGGGACAAGTTCGCGATATTGCGACGGTCACCATCTATGATCGCGCCGATTGTTGTCAAACCCGTTCTGATAGCGCGAAAGTTTTTGTCAGTACAGAGCCAATGGGAGGGAGCACACCAGGCGGTCTGCTTGCCCAAGGTGGCGCTTCCGATTGGAAAAACATGAAGTGCGACAATCAGAATCAAACACAAGTGTGTGCATCAAAAAACGTATTTGATGTCACCTTCCCCAAGGGCACACGCGGACGCTATGTGTATATTACGGTAGCAAATAATTTCTTGCACTTCCGCGAAGTTGTGGTGAATAGTACGAGTGACATCCAATCCTGTAACCGCACCAATACCTGCCCCACATTCAACGCAGGTGGCAATGAATTTGTCAGTGCCAACAAACAATCAATCACCCTCAGTGCGAACCTTTCTCAATCGACATTCAATGGCACAAAAAACTATACGGTCATGAGTTGGATCAAACTCAAAGATCCTATGGCCAAAAATGTATTTATCGGTGACAACAGTGGTATCGCAGATGGGCCGCTCAATACCGACTCAAACTTCCGCGTGGAAGGGGGTATTTTGCGCGTCGGGCCAACCGCATGCACCGACTGCGAGTATTATTTGAACGACAACAATTCGCCAACCACCAACCCCGTGGTTGACAGACCACTTGTGGCAAATACTTGGTATCACGTCGCCTTGATGCGCAGTGGTACCACACAAACAATCTATCTCAACGGCGTGCGTTATATGTCAAAGGCTGCGGCATATACGTTCAACAATGTGCGCCAAATGGAAATCGGCGGCGCTTCCGGCCAATTGAACGGGAGCTTACGTGATTTCCAAATTCACGGTACTGCCCTGGCAGTACCGTGGAATGCGAGCAAAATCAAACTGAGCGCCAACAACCCGGCATTTGAATTGCGGATGCCACTAGATGAGCCGGCACTAAGTACTGCCTTTAGTGATGTACTTACCACCGGCTTGCAACTGGAGTGTGTGGCGACTTGTCCGCTTAGTGGCGTGCCGGGACGCGACAATCGAGCCGTGCGCTTTAATGGAAATCAACCACTCCGGCTTGGTAATTCAGCGAATGCATTTGCGTCGTATTTGAAGGTAGTCGACCCGAATTCAATCTTGCCACAAAAAACGTTCAACCTCAGTATGTGGGTCAAACCAACGAAATACGGGGTATGGTTGCTCGGCAACGACACCATCAATCAAATGATGCGGCTAGGCATAGATGCGAATGGCTTTGTCAGCTACGAACATGCTTATGCCTGTTACAACGCTTTTTGTTGGCCCAAGACACCGTTGCGCTCAGCAACCAAACTCCCATTAAATACCTGGTCACATATTAATGTTACACAGTATCCTACGGATAATATTAGTCATTGTGGGAGCAATTATTCCACAGCACTTATATACATCAATGGTATATACAGCAGCTCTGGCTCCACAATTCCCATCCGTTGTGGTTCACTGACTTACGAAGGCACCAACATGCCGGTTACCGCATTAGGTATAGGCGGGAGCATTATCAACAGCGCAGGTCAAACATCCCCCCAGTTGACCAATTTGAACAATTATTCATCAACGACCCCCAAACCACCAGCAACGGTTACGGATCAAACCAACCAAGGCTGGACGTTTATACCAGAAACCAACCAAGGCATTACATTCGGTGATAGTGGTCGTTTGACCAATAGCAATGCAGCAACAATTGCATTTTGGGTCAAGCCGCTGGGGTTGACGGGAGACGAAAGATTACTAGAACGCGATGGTCAGTATCGTTTCCGCTTAGTCAATAATCGCTTATATTTTGCGCTAAATACCCAATCTGGCGGTTGGACAGAGTACGATACGACCTTTACGTTAACGACAAATACTTGGCAACATGTTTCGCTGACCTATGACGGCCCTTCTGGGAATTGTAACAACACGTGTAACAGCTTAGTCATCCGAACCGGCACGCAGAGCAAGATTTTCCAATTGCAAAGCGCTATCTTAAGTTATCCGGGCTTAGAAACCACACCGTTAACGGTCGGCTGGTCGGTATGGAATAAAGGATTTGAACATAACTTCTCGATTGCAAATATTTTTGTCACGCCACGCAAGCTCAGTGATGAAGAATTAACCGCATTACAAATTGAACCTTTTACCACCGACAATTTGCGCAAATACGGCAACGTCCACCCAGCCAATAGCACACTCAATATCGGCGAAACGTTTGTGGGCGACATGGACGAATTCCGTATTTCACCAATCGGAAACTCGCTCGATTACCAAACCCAAGTCAAGCAAGCACCCAATTGGAACCTAAGCTTTGAAGATACGCTGAGTAGTAGCCAAACCAAAGTGACGAACGGCCTCACCGTCACTACCCCAATCAACAGCGTCGTGTTGCCAGATGATGTACCGGGCCGCGCGGGGATTGGACGCTTCAACTACGCAGCGAACTGCACCAACCCCGACATCTTAGGCGCCAACTGCCCGGTTGCAGACACCCTCGGCATGGAAGGTATGGCCAGCACCTTTAATGGCCTAGACACCCTGCTCCAAGTCAATAATGCCACCACCATCATCAACGATATCAAAAACGGCGGTACCGTCCGCTTGATGATCCATCCAGATAAGACCGTGGGCAACCAAACAGTGTTGTATTACGGGAATAGTGCGGGTACGATTGACCCGTTGCGGGTGCGCCTGGTGGCAGACAAAGTGGAAATTCGGGCCGGGACCAAAGTCTTTACCAGTACCACTTCTCTGCCAATTGCCTGGAATCAAATCGCCTTCCGCTTCGGCAGCAACGGCTTCCGTTACTACCAAAACGGCACTCTCGATACCGGTGCGAATGCCACATCTGATAGTGCAGTGACACTAACCAGCGATGCCAGCTACAAATTACGCATCGGTGGAGTGGGCAAAATCGCCGGTGTCTATACGGAAATGTATGACGGCAGTATTGATGAGATCAGCCTGACCCCCAGTGAATCAGATGATGCAAAAATCTATCGCATCGCCCGCTCGCAGTTTTCGCAGGCAATCACCAAATCCAAAGTAGCGGAACTGACGATCGATGCCGATTCACCCGACATAACCATCACCAACCCGCAATATACTTCACGCATTCCGATCCAATTTAGTGTCAAGACCAGCGATCAAACGTCGTCTGTGCAAAAAGTGACGACT
>CALQBW020000109.1 GCA_943328915.2 Singulisphaera sp. GP187
CGATGCCGTTTGGGTTGCAGTTGCAGTCCTTGAAAGTGTCCGTGTCTTGGTGACCGTGCGCGTTTTCGTGGACGTAAGTGTGTTTGATTGCGTTGGCGTTTTTGTGATTGTTTTTGTTAAGGAAGCGGTGCGGGTAAGTGATCGAGTGGGCGTACGAGTCGCTGCAGTTGCAGTAAGTGCATTTGGCTCTGAGAGATTTGCAGCAGGCAGATCATCTCCCATCAAGCTAGATCCACGATTGATCCCGCTCCCATTGCCCAACTGGCCGAGCTGACCCCACCCCCAACACTTAATCGTATATTCCCCTAACACTACACAAACGTGCGCTGCCCCAAAGCTTATCTGCTCTGCGCCCAGTCCTGTACCAAGCTGTACGGTATTGAGTCCTGCTATTTCTCCAGGGTTATCACCTTTATTGGATTGGAATATTGTCCCTGTTCCTAACTGGAAATAAGTATTTGTTCCCCAGCATTTAACTGTTTTGTCATCCAGAATGACGCACGTGTTACCAGCGTAATTCGCAGTAGTGATTTCTATGGCTGTTCTCGCAGTCCCAATAACAATCGCGGGCAAATTATCCCCCATTTGATCTGGTGAGGTACCAATACTCGGCAAAGTACTTTTTTCGTCATTTTGCCCCAGTTGGCCCACGCTATTGTTCCCCCAGCACTTTGCGCTACCATCATCCAATATTACGCAAGAATAATCACCACGTGAACTGATTTGGAACGCGGAACGACCGATCCCGAGACTTACCGCACTCGCACTCGGGGCGTTCAACGGCGTCGAATTCCCCATCCCTAATTGACCACTGGCATTGTTGCCCCAGCAGCGTACTGAGTGGTCGTCCAAAATCGCACATGTATGCGAAATACCTGCACTCACCGCAAGCACTGTATGTTCGTTATCAAAAGATATAATCGATGCACTCGGCGCAAGAAGTGCATTTTCGTTTCCATTTCCAAGTTTGCCGCTGGTGTTATCTCCCCAGCATTTCAATGTGTCATCATTGAGGATTGCACATGTATGGCTTACCCCCGCACTCACGTATTTCGCTGTTTTACCTACTCCCAAATTGACTTTCGGAAGCTTATTCCCCATTTCATTGCTTGCGTCGCCTCTACTTAGTTGATCGCCTAAACCGAGTTGCCCCTTATCATTCTTCCCCCAGCATTTCAACGAATCATCTGAAAGAATTGCACAGGTGTGCGAATCACCAGCACTCAACGATTTCGCAATATATTTTGTACTGTCGCTATTTATCCCCAAATCGATGACCGGCAAATTAGACCCCATCTCCTTCCCATCTGTTCCGCGCGTTTTTGTGTCTCCCAAACCAAGTTCACCATTCGCGTTATAACCCCAACACTTCACACTCCGGTTACTAAGAATCGCACAACTATGTTTCGTGCCGGTGGTTACCCGCATGCAGCTAGTCAAAACCAATAGCATCAGACAACAAATCGCGGCAAGAATACGAGACGGCAAAATATGCATATTGCTCTTCCTTCTATGAAGTACGTTTTAAGAAATACGTTTGATTCGATTATGAATTCAGTTACTGACGACAACGAACGGCACTCGTTGCTACGGTGCACCATCAAAATGCGCGTTATTTCCGTTGCATACCCGTAATAATAAGTGCAATTTGAAGAATTATCCTCACGGAATAATTCACATATGGATTGAAATTTAATACTTGGAAATTTCGTAGGGGATGTGTTGAGAACTCATTATATCATACAATTTAAAGTTTGAAATTAAATTCTATATAAATAACCGTGACGCACATCATTTCTGATATTCGTCACGGCAACTACAATAACAGACTATTTCGAACGCTTCAGGTACAACAGATTGACGTATTCTTTGAGCATGCGTTGCGTGCTGAACTTGGGCGCACAGGTCATGACAGCCGCTTTGGCGATAGCCACCCAGTGCGCCGATACGCCATGGGCATCGCGATCGTAGTAGGCAGGTGCCACTTCGGTTTCGAGCAAGTGGTAGAGATGCTGAGCATCGTCCCAGTCTTGGGCATCGAGGTTGTCGTTTGCTTGTTCGCTGCCGATGGCCCAGCCATTGGTACCGTCATAGGCCTCAGGCCACCACCCATCGAGGATACTAAGGTTGGGGATACCGTTGAGACTGGCCTTTTGGCCACTAGTCCCGCTGGCCTCATACGGTCGGCGGGGGGTATTAAGCCATACGTCGACGCCTTGCACCAAAGCCCTTGCCACGCACATGTCGTATTCTTCGAGGAAGATAATCCGCCCCGCAAAGCCGGGCTCTTGGGAACGCCGGTATACGTCTTGGATGAAATGCTTGCCTGGTTCGTCAGCCGGGTGGGCTTTGCCGGCAAATACCATCTGAATGGGGCGGGCAGGATTGTTGAGGATGGCTTTGAGGCGTTCAGCATCCTTAAACAGCAGCGTGGCCCGTTTGTAGGTGGCGAAACGCCGGGCAAAACCGATGGTCAAAATGGTGTCATCAAACATGGGCCAGGCAACGGGGGGGAAGCCGAGGCGGGTGTGGCGTTGTGCCACGCGTTCACGCACGAATTCTGCCAAGGTACGTTTGAGACTCAACCGCGCTTGCCAAAACTCGCTGTCATCACTCGATTTAAGGGCTTGCCAGGTGGCCGGGTTGTCGAGGTGCTCGTACCAATCCGGATCCAAGGTGCGATCAAACAGATAGCGCATCGTGGGTGCTATCCACGACGCGGTGTGAATGCCGTTGGTGACAGAAGTGATAGGCACTTCGTCATTGCTTTTGCCGGGGTAGAGCCATTGCCACATAGAGCGGGCGACTTGGCCGTGCAATTTGCTGACGCCGTTATGCATGTCGGACAAACGCAATGCAAGCACGGTCATGGCAAAGCTAGGACCCCAAGACTGCTGTTGCATGGCGATATTCATGAAGGCGTCGCGGCTAATCCCCAATAGATCCCAGAATTGGGAAAAATATTTGTCGATTAAATCGAGTGAAAATGCATCGTTGCCAGCCGGAACTGGCGTATGTGTGGTAAATACGGCTTGGTCGCGTACCATGTCAAAGGCTTGCATGAATGGCACGCCGTTGGCGACGTATTCTCGGGCAAGCTCGAGCACCAAAAACGCCGAATGACCTTCGTTCATGTGCCATACCGTAGGAGCGATGCCCAATTGGCGCAATGCGCGTACGCCACCCACCCCGAGGACGAGTTCTTGGGCGACCCGCAATTCATGGTCGCCACCATACAAACGAGCCGACAAATCGCGGTCAGCAGGGCTGTTGGGATGAATGTCGGTATCTAGCAAATAGAGGACCATGCGGCCCACTTGGAGGTGATAGACTTTCGCATAAATCGTTCGCCCAGGCAGATCGACTTCGACGACCACTTCGTTGCCATCGGGGGTCAACGCGGGTCGGGCTGGAATGTCAGCAAAGCTCATTTTGCTATAGAGGGCTTCTTGCCAGCCACTATGATCGAGGCGTTGGCGGAAGTAGCCTTGGGGGTAGATGAATCCAACGGCCACCAACGGCAAATCGAGGTCGCTGGCTTCTTTGATATGGTCACCGGCCAAAATCCCCAAACCGCCCGAATAAATGGGAAGTGATTCGTGTAAGCCAAACTCGGCCGAAAAATAGGCTATGGTGCTTTTTTCGGTGGGGTAGGTGCGCTTGAACCAGGTATTTTTGCGGTTCATGTAGGCATCAAACCCAACCACTACGGCATCGTAGTCGGCCAACCAGGCAGGATTGTTGGCGGCGGCAATCAAATTGCGTTGGCGCACGTTGCGCAAAAACTGGACCGGGTTGTGGTAGATTGATTCCCACAATTGGAAATCAATGCGATTGAACAAATCAGTCGCGGTGGGGTTCCATGCCCACCAATAATTGTAGGCAATGTCTCGCAAGCGGTTGATACGCGCAGGGATGGGCGTAAACAACAAATCAGCACTCGTAGCGCTCAAGGTTCACCTCTTTTTCACAGAAGGAATCTCACACGCGGAGTAGCCTCGATGCCCCCCCGCAAACCGTCTCTAAATATACACGGTAGTATATTTTTACGCAAACAGCAGGCACAAACAATGCCAATGCACTCAACCTCGCATATAATGCAAACAATTACTCAAGCAAAGGTCTCCTATGCGTCCAAATATTGTCGTAACCCAACCAATCCCCGGAGATGCGGTGGCGCGCTTGCGCCAAATTGGCGATGTGACCTACCGTACCACTGACGGGCCGTTACCGGCGAGCGAACTACGTCAATTACTGGCACCAGCCCATGCGGTAGTATGTTTATTAACCGATCGAATTGACCGTGCCCTCCTCGCGACCACCCCCCACCTGAAAATCATCGCCAATATGGCTGCCGGTTACAATAACATTGATGTTACAGTCGCCACCGCCCGCAACATTGCGGTAACCAATACGCCTGGTGTACTGAGCGAGAGCACCGCCGATCTCACATTTGCCCTGATTCTCGGCGTCATGCGCCGGATTCGCGAATCAGAAGCCTTTTTGCGCTCGGGCAATTGGGAATATTGGAGCGCAACATTATTACTTGGTAGCGAGGTGCATAGCCGTACCCTTGGCATCATCGGGATGGGACGCATCGGTACTGCGGTCGCACGTCGTGCCAGGGCATTCAATATGCGTGTTGTGTATCATGCCCGCACTGCACATGCTGATGCCGAGGAGCTCGGCGCCGCACGCGTTGATTTGGACACGCTTTTGCACCAATCCGACATTGTGTCGCTCCACGTCCCCTACAATAGTGACACGCATCATCTCATCAATCCGCAACGCCTTGCGCAAATGCAACCGACTGCGTTTTTAATCAATACTGCCCGTGGCAGTGTGGTAGACGAAGCAGCCTTGGCCGATGCGCTTCATCGGGGCATCATTGCCGGCGCAGGGTTGGATGTGTATGAGGCTGAGCCAATCATCCACCCTACGTTGCTAACCGCCCCAAACACATTGTTGTTACCGCATATCGGGAGTGCAACGCTGCAAACCCGCAGTGCGATGGCGCACATGGCTGCCGACAACATTGTGACTTTTTTTGCCGGAAACCGCCCACCACAATTAGTGAATCCGGAGTATTTGGCGTGAACCGTACCACTCTTTGGCGGATCGGCATTATCGTTGTCGCTGCTACATTCATCATTATCCAATTCCCACTCTTTTTTGTGGCTGTTGGTCAACGCATCGGCTATCCCTACCCGATTGATTATGGCGAAGGTCCTTTGCTCCGCCAAGTGCAATTTTTGTTGCATGGTGGAGCAATCGCCGCGTTGTACGGTAATCCTGGCGCACCACCATACCTCATTGTCAACTATCCGCCGTTTTATTTACTCACGGCGCGCATGATAGCGACGGTCACACCAGTGCTATTTGCAGGACGATTACTGTCTACGCTCGCCGGCGTCGGTGCATTCATCGCCATCCGTTTTTTGGCAGTTCACGAAAACGACGATTCGTACGGTAACGCCATGCGCTGGTTAGTCGCGTGCACGTGGTTTGCAATCCCTATCGTGCGGGAATGGTGTGGAGTGATGCGCGTCGATATGCTCGGCGTGGCACTCGGGTTGACCGGATTGCTCCTCGCAATCCGCGGGAAACTCAACTGGGGAACCATCTTGGTGGTGCTTGGATTATTATGCAAACCGACGTTAATTGCCGCACCTGTCGCCCTATTAGTGTTGTTTGCACATGCTCCTTGGCGAATGAGCCTCCGCGCCGTAATCAGTGGTGTGGTGGTGATGGTAGTTTGTATTGTCGGGATTACGGTAGGCGGTGGACAATTATGGTTGCATCTCGTCCAATCCAACACCAACGGCTGGAACGCCAACTTAGCACGCGGGTTTTGGCGTGAAGCGGTGAACGTGCATTGGCCATTGATGCTCGGGGCACTCCTGATTACGGGCATCCATTTGCGGCATGGCAAATTATTGTTTTCCAACAACCATCGTATTACCAGTATGGCGATTGCCTATACCATTGGTGGGATGCTGGTCGGGATAGGGGTTGGCAAAGTTGGCGCCTATGCCAATTACTTTCTGGAATGGTATGCCGGCATGATCTGGTTGTTGACAATTGGTGTCGGATGGCTTTGGCAATTGCCTACGCGCAAACGCTGGTTGGCGCCTGCTTTGCTGGCGCTATGTAGTCTTGCGGTCGCGCGGTATTATCCGCTATGGAGCGAAACCTACCCCAAACCATATGGCATGATTGAGCAACAACGTCCAGCCCGTTTGGTCATAGGGAGCTACGGTGTCTGGCGAGATTTGAGCCGAGAAGGACAGATTTTGGTGGCTAATGCTGTCACCGCACGTGACTTGACCAACCTCATCAAACAGCACGGGGCGTTTGTTTTTACTGATGTGCCGGGCATCGCCGCCCAAGCGGATGCGGTTGCCCCGATGCAGGTGTTTGAACATCGGCAATTACTGGATAGTGGAGTATGGGATCAACGGCCGACCTTACGCATGTTGGCCAATGGCCAAATTCCCCTTGTCGTCCTCGATTATTTGGGGAACTGGATGACACCCGAAAGCATTGCCTTGATTACCAGCCGCTATGCCCAAAGTGGTTCGCGGGGGAGTTTTGACATCTATCAACCGATTGCCGTCGGTGCACCGCAACCCGTCAATCTCCCACTGGGTGGGGTGGTATTGCGTAGCAGTGCCTTACCTCCACCCATCCAACGCGCTGCGTACGAGCCCGGCACCATATTACCAGTGCTTTTGACAATTCACGGCGATGGCGATTACGCAACGCACCAAGTGCACCTAGTGTTGCAAGATAGCCATGGCCAACGCTTCGCCCAGAGCACTCAAGTTTTGTTTGCCGGCGCATTGACGGAGGCGGATTTGTCTACAGGCGATTTACAGCACCTGCAAGCGCTGGCAATCCCGTTATCGATTGGCGACGGGAGTTATCTCATCACTGCGCAACTCGACGACACACCCGCCATCACTGCGGCCACGCTCACCATCCAAAAAGCGCACGGAAGGGTGGTGGGCGATGCCGGACAATTTGTTCCGGATGTATTTCTCAAATTTATCAAAAACCACGGTGGTCAAGCTCGTTGGGGTTGGCCATTGATGCCCGCCATGCCCTTTGCCGACATGACACTCCAGTGTTGGCAAAACGGCTGCATCCAACTTCTGCCTGATGGCACCATCCAATCTGCCCCGCTGGGTGATTGGTTGCGCGGAGCAACGGCGCTCATGCCATTGGCACGAGATGTCGAACGAATAAATTTGACCAGTGCAATTGCGAAAGATTCACAGTTTAGTGCGGATGAGTATGCATCAGCTGATAGTGCACGCCAAGATGGCACCGCTACGACCTGGTTGCGTCGCGATGCCGTGTTGGAATTAGGGGAGAATAATTCCGTTACGTTTGGCCCTGGCGGCGCCCGACTCTTGCGCCTGCCCGGCATTCCCTACCGTTGGCCAACGTTGCCCTGACCTTGCATCGCCTACAATATCTATCAGCATAAGTAGCTATTTGTGACTAATTTGCAACTATTTCCCATCATTTACCATTTGTATTGATCGGTTGACAAAAACACACGGGTGACCACTACGTGGTCACCCGTGTGTTGCCATACCCATTTTTAAACCTTCGGGTCATCGAGTCGACGATACTCACCACGCATCGCCAACCAGCGCACCCGAATGATATCACGCAAGTTCCGGGCTGCATCACGGATAGGATCGACCTTGGTTTCAACACCATAATGCCACAGCACTGGCAGTTCCGTCACACGATACCCTCGCGCCACTGCCAAGTAGAGAATTTCAACATCGAACGCAGTAACAGCCGCACCTTGGATGACGGGTGCGTCAGCGCCATAAATACGGGCACGGTGAAATAAATCTTGGGCGACTTCCGTGCGAAAGGCTTTGAAGCCACATTGTGTATCCTGAAAGTTCCCCACCACGATTAATCGCACTACGGTATTAAACACCCGTCCCATCAAATGCCGGTGGAACGGTTCACCCTCGCGGTGAGCGCCTTGGCCTTCACGAGACCCAATCACTACATCGAACTGTTGTTGTGTAAAAAACGGTATCATGCGGTCCCATTCTTCGATGGGGACAGCCAAATCGGCATCGCACAACAGTACGTATCGACCACGGGCAGCGAGTGCACCAGCCCGCACGGCAAACCCTTTGCCGCGGTGGTCAAGCGCCAACAACCGCAGTTGAGCCCATTGTTGGGCGGCGATCATGACAATCTGAGCAGTATCATCGCTACTGCCATCATCGGCGACGATGACTTCGACATCGAGTTGGCTGCGTTTCACGTAGGCATGGATCGTC
>CALQBW020000110.1 GCA_943328915.2 Singulisphaera sp. GP187
AGCAGCACTTTGCCACAGCCATTGCCAGCGAGGATGCTGATGGAGTTGGCCAGCCAACCAGCCGACGAGTGACCATGCAATGATGAACGGTAAGGCAGTCACGATTATTGCACTAATTGGGTTGCTTTCACCATGATTTTGGCGACCGATTGCGGCAAACAATAACATCACGGTGACATCACTCAACCAAATCCAGACATTAATTGAACGTTGCATAATCATCCTTTGTGATCGCAGCATGGAGATGAATCAGACCCACTTCAGGAGGGTTCCCGAGCCGGAGTGAACGTCCACTCAATCCAAGCGATATGTGAAGCCAGGTATTGCTTACACGTTGGGTGCCATGCGTAAACCAACGCCCAAAGCGGGGACGTGCAAGTGGCCCTAATCCGGGCAGGCGAATATGCCCACCATGGACATGGCCTGCCAACTGCAAAAATATATTTGGGTAGGCGTTGGCTTCGTAGATAGCATCTGGGGCATGTGCCAACAACAACACCGGCATATGTTCAGGCGCATCAGCGACTGCACGATCGATGCGCATTTGGCCATGCCAGAGATCATCGGTACCTGCAATCCAAATATTGTCACCCTTATGGTTCAGTACAAAGCCTTGATTGCGCAATAACGGCACTCCGGCAAAATGCAGAGCCTGGATGAAGTCTGCAATTCCTTCGACATAATCATGGTTACCGGTAATCGCATATATCCCGTATGGGGCATGCAGTTTTCGGAGATAAAATGGCAAACGTTCGAATGCCGTGCGATCGTTGACCAAGTCTCCAGTCAAGACAATTAAATCAGGTGATTGCGCGTTTAGCATGGTGATTGCCCAACGCAAATTGGCATCGCTATAGGGTTGTCCAAGGTGAATATCACTGATTTGTGCGATAGTAAAGCCCTCAAATCCAATGGGAATCCGGTCGTCTTGGATATGGACGTGGTGGAGTTGGGGTTGGGCGGGCTCGAGTTTGGCAGCATAACGGTAAAGCCCTGCGATAAATGCAATAATGCCGGCTATGAGCCCCCAGCGTCGTTGCCGAACCAAGCGGATTCCAAATAGTGCACATAATCCAAAGACCCAACGCCAAGCCAGACCATAATATACTTCGGCTGGATGCTGTATATGCGTGGGTTTGGACGGGTTGGCAGGAGTGTGAATTGCAGGTTTTCCTCGTGGCATATTCCGAATATCCTTTGATTTTAACCTTCAATAGTATACCGTATGCATTTGGAAGTTTAGCCGCGCTCACTGGGAACGGTACGCGTTAAAATTGCATGATAGTATGCGCTGTGTTGATTTTGTTGAAACGTAGGTCGATAAGTATAACAATCAATACCCGCGGTATAATGGTTTCGTTTTGTGAATGATTAACGAGAATGCCCAATGCATCCACGTACTCCTCGTGAACGACGCCTGCGTGATGGCGTTACGCCTGGCTCAACAATTATATTGAAGCGCAATAACCGTGTGAAGTTGCCCAAAGCCTCACAGACACAGAGTTATCTCTGGGTGTGGATAGTGGTGGCGATCCTCATTCCGGCATTAGTATTGTGCTTCCAAATTGGGGTGATTGCGGAAGCGATTGGTGCCAAAGATTTACGTGCCGATCAACCGACTCCGGTCTTGTTTAATGGGTTCACGGTATTGGTAATTGGTGTCGATGATCGTCAAGATGGCAATGGGATTGCGGTGCGTAGCGATACGTTGATGTTGCTCCGTGTGCAACCACGTACTGGCAGAGTGAGCTTGTTGTCGATCCCCCGAGATACTCGCGTGATGATTCGCAGTCGCGGACAGAGCAAAATCAATGCTGCTTATGCGTATGGGTATCTCCATCCCCAAGAACTCTATTCCGATAATGTCAGCCAACAGGAATCGGGAATGGCCTTAGCTGCCGAAACGGTGGAAGAATTTATCGGGATACGAGATTTTACGTATCGTGTTGATTATGTTATTCAATTGAATTTTGCAGGATTTGCCCGCCTTATTGATGCATTTGGTGGTGTGACGATTGATGTCCCCAAACATATTGTCGACGAGGCCTACCCCACCGCAGATTATGGCGTTGTTCGGGTTGAATTTCCCCCGGGAACGCAACATATGAATGGGGAAAGGGCGTTAATCTATGCCCGGACACGCCATGCCGATAGTGATTTTGGGCGGATGCAACGCCAACAACAGGTCACACAAGCGGTAATTGCTGCAATCCGTCATACCAATATTGCGCAATGGTGGCTGATTCTTAATGACGCCCCGCAGATTATTGGTGGTTCGATGCGGACCACAATGCCACTGACAAACCCCATAATGATTGCTGCGTGGCTATCTACTTTTACCCAAATCGACGGCAAACACATTGCAACATTGCAAATGAGTCCGCAAACGATGGCACGGCATACAGTTGATGGCACAGATTTATTATGGGATGCGAAGGATGTGCAGCATATCACCACCAACTGGCTCGAAAAAGCCGGTGCGAGTGTGAATCCGGCAACGGCTCCGCTAAGTACAGATGTCGTGTCCCAAATTCGTGTGGCAATAGATGATAGTTGGCGGAATAGTACGAACTATGTACGTTCGTTGATAGGCATGTCGACGAGTGAAGGTGCAGCGAGTGTCCAAGTGTTTAATGCTTCTCATGTCCAAGGGGTTGCGCGGCGAATAAGTGATCAACTGCGTTCTGTAGGCTTGGTAACCAATACCCCAGGCGATGTACTGGGTGATGTTGCAACGACAACGATTATATATGATGTCAATAATCACCCCAAACAAGCCGCCAGCATCGCCCAATTAATTCCCGGCAAAGTCCTCCACGAAAAACCACCGGCAAATATCGTCAGTAGTGCAGATATCGTAATCGTGGTGGGGACAGATAATGCGAAATAGTGAGTTTACGTAATTGAAACCCCGTCACACATATGCGTGTGACGGGGTTTCTTCCGCTAATGCGTTCCACGTTATGGTTGTGCGGATGAACGCACGGTGAGATGACTAAATAATACATCTGCATTGCTGGTATCGGGTATTGCAATCATCCCAAATCGGGCACTACTGGTCAGTGTATCGACGGTGGTGCTGGTAATCAAACTACCATTGATGGTAATTGTAATTTCCTTGCCACCAACTGATACTTCAAGCAAATTATCGCGTTGGATGCTCGGATTTGTGCCACGGGCGAGTTCTGTGAATTGATTATCCTGGCGCTGTACGATGCGGTATTCTTGGCTGACAGGCAGAAGCACCACTGCCACGAAATCGTTATCCGTATGGTAGCGAATCACTACCCCACCTTGGCCACTATTGATTTGCATATCGGCACTCATGCGGACGTTGTGTTCTGCAAACGACCGATAGGCCCATGCAGCATCGCCATTGGCTTTTGCTTCAATGTGGTAGCGTTTGCCATCATAACTGGTGCTCCACGTCGGACCTGTTGCTGCGGCCCACTCCGTCGTCACAAAACCATCATCGAGCAAAATTGAAGTATCGACCGGCGCCTGAGTCATGGTAATTTGTGGAATTGCAGTCTGTCGCGGCGTACGGGTAATTATCTCCGTTGGAGGAGCAGCCATGTTTTTGGCACTAGCGGTACGGGTCGCATTGGCTACGGCAGTACTTGTTTGTTGCCAATCACTGACGAACCACATAATTGCCACCAACACCAATACAATTGCCACAATACTAATCGTTAGCCAGCTCGTGCGACGGATGCTCTCACTTGGCATTGTGAATTGGCGGGCATTGATGGTTTGCTCCGTCGTGGCCAGTAATGCGGCCACATCGAGGTAGAACGGGTTAATTTGTTGCAACCGACGTAATACGCCGACGGCTTGGATGAGACGGCCCGAATCAATATAGGATTTGGCTGTTTCGTAGAGTTCAGCCTGGTGGTCACGCGGTGCCAGCGGGCCAGTGGGAACAGGTTGTGATAATCTGGACGCACCACCACCCGTCATATTCATGTCGTAGTGTTCGCGTAATTTTGCGTCCCGTAATACTCGAAAGGCTTCGTTTATGCGTTGGCTTCGTTGACGCGCATAGAGCTTGTCTGTGCTATCAGCTCTGACATACCGGTCTGGGTGATAGCTGGTGATTTCACGTCGGAAGGCCTTTTTAATTTCGTTGAGGGATGCGCTCCGTGCGACATTTAGCAATTGGTAGTGATCGAGTTGTTCGAAATCATGTCCTGCCACGAGTTTATTCCTACTCCATGTAATCAAGTAATGACCGAATATTGCGTGGGTTGCGCAATTTACGCAACGCCTTTACTTCGATTTGGCGGATGCGTTCGCGGGTGACGTTGAATTCGCGACCGACTTCTTCGAGGGTCCAGCAATGTCCGTCTTCTAGTCCAAAACGTAATTGTAGCACGCGGCGCTCACGTTCATTCAATTTCGCCAATATTTCTTGGATTTGCTCACGTAACAAATGATTGGTTGCCACATCGGCGGGTGCTTGCGCTTTGACATCTTCAATGAAGTCACCGAGGAGGCTATCTTCTTCGATGCCTACTGGTGTCTCGAGAGAAATTGGTTCTAGCGATGTTTTGCGGATTACGCGGATCCGGTCGACGGTCAAACCTAATACTTGCGCAAGTTCTTCGTCATTGGGGTCGCGACCAAGTTCTTGGACCAAGCGGCGTGTTTCACGCATCAGTTTGTTGATTGTTTCGACCATGTGGACCGGGATGCGGATGGTGCGTGCTTGGTCGGCAATGGCACGCGTTATTGCTTGGCGAATCCACCACGTAGCATAGGTAGAAAACTTAAACCCGCGCCGGTGGTCAAATTTCTCGACGGCACGAATCAGTCCGACGTTGCCTTCTTGGATGAGGTCGAGTAATTGCAAGCCGCGGCCGATATATTTTTTGGCGACAGAGACAACTAGGCGTAAATTCGCAGAAGTTAAATATTCCCGCGCTTGGCGGCCAGATTCCATACGATTCCACCAGGTCGTGAGCAGGGCATCATAGTCAACGCGCAGCGTAATTGCAATATCTGCTTCATGTTTGGTTGGATTATTTTCTGCGACGTGCTGTGTTTGTTCGTATTTTTTTTGGCCATCATAGTGAATAGGTTGGCCTTCATAGTGAATAGGTGTGGCGTCAGTGTGAACCAATTTAAACACGGGGACGGGATCATCTGTCAATTGTTGCAGGGTGCGGGTAAAGTCGTCGCACATCAATTGCACCATCGCCAGCACTAACGACGCACCATTTTCTGAATTATTTTTGGCTGATTTGACGATGGTACGGGCGTCACTATGAAGCGGTATGGTTATCGTGTCTGCACGCCCTACGAGCAACTCAAGGTATGCACCGATTTCGATGGCACGGGCGTATTCTTGTTCGAGTGACCAATTGAGAAGCTTGATATTACCTATTTCGCGCAGATACAGGCGAACCGTGTCGTTGAATGTGGCAGTTTGGAATTCGGTAGTAGCCACTGGTGATTCTTCGTGGTCGGCTTCGTCAGATAACGGTGTATGGAGTTCATCGTCGTTATCTGAATCAATTACTTTGTCGAGGACAAACGGAGTTTCGTGGCTATCAATATATTCTGGGGCGTGAATAAGTTGCGGGTCGAGGGTGTTCTTTTTGGCTGTCGTAAGGATCAGATGCAGCTGAGGGGCGGTATTCATCTGATGGAGAAACCAATCCCAAACCAGATGAGGTAACACCCAGCACATAATTTGGGCCATACGCTGTGCTGCTTTTTCTGGGGGGGTGTCGTCAATTTGTTCGCTAAAGACTGCAGTGTCGTCATCGACGTCGGGTGTTATTGTGGTGGGAAGTGTCGACTGAGATTGCTTGACGTCCATACCAATCCCCTTTAGTTCACATGGCGGGCGTGAAGGTCTTCAAAGGTTGAACTACGCCGTGGTGTCATTAATCGGTTGAGATATTGTTGGACATCGGCGATGCGTTGGAGCAACTGGTCGACCATTTCGGCACTGTCATTGTCACTAAGCTGACGTGTCAGGCGCTGATTCCATTGTTTGGCCACATCTCGTTGTAAAATTGTAGCACATTCTTGCGCTTCACTTGTCACGAGGTACTCTTTGGGGAGCTGAATAACGCTCCCAATTAATTCTGCACGTTGGCGTAACAGCTCTGGTAATGTGGTAAACCATGTTAACAAATCGCCATCATGTCCGAATTCGACACGCGCGCGCCAAATGGCCCGCAGTTCGTCATCATCGCCAAATAATGTTTCGATATCATTGTGAATTAATTCGTTCACTGTCGGATGGGCTGCTAAATCTTCGTCAATTTTGGTCTGGACATGATCACGCACTTCCGCATATTGGAGCAATGACATCACCAAAAATTCCGCTGCCTGGTGTGACCGACCACTCAGACTGGTCGTTTTGGGTATTGCCTCATTGGTATTCGCCGCTGGCTTGGGAACTGGCTGTGGGCGCTGGTGGGTTCCGGTGCGCCGGTCAATGGTGTTCGGTGCAAGGCGGCGAAGTTCACGGCGCAACATAGTTTCGTCGATACTCAGCATAGTGGCAAGACGTTGAATATAATGCGTTTGTTCGAGCTGATTGGATATTTGCAATACGAGTGGGGCAAGCCGGTCAAGGGCAGTACGCTTGTCGCTGAGATTTTGCATATCCAAATCACGCGTTAACATAAGCATATAAAAATCCATAGCCGGAAGCGCATTAGCGACTAATATGGGCCATTGTGTCGGGTCGGCCGCCAACAATTCGTCTGGGTCTTGCCCTTCGGGGAGCTCAATAATGCGTATCTGGGCATCAATACTGCGACTCCAGGTCAACACGCCTTGGGCGGTAGGGACGGGCACTAGTTGGGCGTCAAGGTTGTCGCTGAGTGTTTGTAGGCCTTTGAGGGTCGCTCGTATCCCTGCCCCATCGGCGTCTAAGGCCAAGTAGATGTTTTTGGTGAGTTTTTTGATTGCCTGCACATGCTCGGCTGTGAGTGCCGTCCCGAGTGGGGCCACCACGTTGCGGAAGTCGTGTTGATGCAACGCAATAACATCAACATACCCTTCGACAATCACGACCGCGTCATGTTGTCGAATGGCGTCACGAGCCATGTCGAGGCCATAGAGCACGCTGCTCTTGTCAAATAATAATGTCTGGGGCGAATTCAAATATTTGGGTTGTACATCTCCCATCGCGCGCCCACCAAAAGCAATGATATGCCCTTTGACATTGCGAATGGGGAAAATGACGCGTCCCCGAAAGCGATCATAATAACTGCCGTCATCGCGCTGGATAGCCAAACCCGCCGCGACGACTTCATCGGCTTGGTATTGCTGCTTGGTCGTGAGGTAATTAAACAACAACGTGCGCTCATCGGGACTGTAGCCCAGCTGGAAGCTTTCTTGGGCCCAATCGTTTATTTGGCGTTTCGCAACATAGGCACGGGCATCCTCACCCCGGGGAGAGCGTAACAACATATGATGAAAAAACCGTGCTGCGGCATTGTTGATTTCGACGAGGCGCTCACGGAGATGATCACGCACTTCATCTTGGGTCGTGCGTGGCACTAATTCAATCCCGGTGCGGAGTGCGAGTAGTTCGAGGGCTTCACGGAATTCGATTCCCTCGCTTTTCATCACAAAATCAAAAACAGTCCCGGATGCTTTGCACCCGAAACAGTGATAACTCTGGGAATCCGGGTACACAGTAAATGCTGGCGTACGCGTATTGGCGTGGAATGGACAAAATCCAACCAATGAGCGGCCTGCCTTGCGTAATTGGACTTTGGCTCCAATCAGCTCGACAATATCGATGCGTTCTTTAATTTGCTCAATTACCCGATTATTGGTCATAACAAACCATATCATTTGGCCACGGTATGTGGTGTGGGTTGTTCAAAAAAAATGCTCATCCACCCCATGTGCGCGGCACATAGATATCTTGGAAGATTTGGGTGGCGAAACGGTCGGTCATTCCAGCAACATAATCAACCACCGCGTGGCTGAGTGGCTCATCGCGCAAGCGATTGACGGTAATTAAATCTGCAGGAATTTGCTCTGGGTGCGCAATGAAATGTTTATAAAGCAGGTCGATAATAAGCTCCACCTTGGGATCTTCGGTTTTGGCAGCAGATTCCAAATAGACATGCTGGTACATGAATTCCCGCAAGGTATTGGTTGCTTCGAGGACATTTGGGCTCATATGCAATTCCCGCAC
>CALQBW020000111.1 GCA_943328915.2 Singulisphaera sp. GP187
CACTTTGGGTCGGCCATCCGCAAAACGCTCGAATGGATTTAGGGCGGTGAGGGCAATCAACGCCTCACGAGTTGGTTGTACATGCCACGTCATTGTAGTATCCTTTCAAAAAATTGCGTATCAAAAAATTAATGTGTCCAGCCCAACAACCGTTGCGCCTTCGTGCAGTCGTACATTCCCTCGTTGTGCGCCAATGCTTTGGTGACGGGGACTTGCGGGAACCATTGGGCAATCAAATCACTCGTCGATTCGGCCATCACGGTGGTGGGCGACACAATATAAAAAGCCTCGTGGCCAATATATTGCGCATCGACAATCGCCATACAAGCGCGGGCAGCCGACTCGCCGAGTGTATACGCCCAGAGTTGCTTGGCATTCATGTCGAAGTTTTTATTGGCGCGTTCTTGCGCCAATGCCAAGTCTTCGACCACCCAGTGGAAGCGCAACGAGGCAATCGTCATGTCTTCGTAGCGCCGTGCAATCGAATCACCTTGGAGCTCGCAAATCCACTTCGACAAGCTGTAAGGGTCTTCACTATACGAGGGGTGCAATTCATTGACCGGCAAATAATCATATGTGGGCCAACGACTATAGACCGCCCCGATGGCATTGATACTCGAGGCTTGCGCAACCCGTTTGATGCCACAATTCGCCGCTGCCAACAAGGCATTGTAGCTACTCGTGACATTGTTGTTGTGCACCACATGGTCAGGATGACCGCGGGGCGCAGGGATAGCCGCCAAGTGGATGAGCACTTCATAGCCATTGATGGCATCATAAAATGCTTGGTAATCCGACAATTCGGCATTCACAAAGTCAACACTGTCTGGCACACTCCCAGCCGGTGGTGCCACCCGATCAATGTTGCGTACCGTATGCCCTTGCGCCACGGCCATCCGTAACACATGCTTACCCACGCTCCCGCTCCCACCAGTTACCGCAATACGCACGTTTACTCCTTTTGAAGTAGGAAGTTTGCAGGAGGAAGCAGGAAGTGTGGTGGGAAGTAATCAAGTTATGAAGCAACAATTACAACCAACACACTTCCATCTTCTCCTGCGTTTTATTTCTGACCGTACACTACTTCACGCAAGCCACGGATGTAGCCAATGGCATACAAGCGTCCAAACGCCGAATAACCGGCGTTTTCGTTGCTATCACCGGCCACCGTTGGCACATGGTCAGGGCGCAATACCCCTTCAAAGCCGATATCTTTGTAGGCCTGCATACAGGCTGCCATGTCGGTTTTGCCGGCATCGTGCCAAGACTCTTCAAACTTGTCTTTGGTGCCGATGACATCGCGGAAGTGCACAAAGAAGAGTTTGTTTTGCTTGCCGAATTGGTGAATCACACTGGGCAAATCGTCGGTCATCAAGGTGAAATTGCCTTGGCACATGGTGATGCCATTGACCGGGCTGGGAATCATGTCAACCAAGCGTTGGAAGTTTTCGACGGTGCGCATAATCCGACCGACACCACGAATCGGTGAACGGGGGGGATCATCGGGGTGCATCGCCAATTTAACACCGGCTTTTTCGGCCACGGGCACGATGCGCTTCATGAAGTATTCGAGGTTAGTCCACAATTCTTCTTCGCTTATCGGGCCGTTTTCGGTGTTGGGGGCGCCATCCATCAAGTCGTTATCATAACTCGTCACCACACTGCCACCACGTGAAGGAGTGGTTGTAGAGGTACGCATCCAATTGAAGTCAGTCATCCATTCGTAACACCACACCGGGATCTTGAGACGGCCCATGTTTTCGATCAGCTGACAAGTCACGTCGATTTCGGCATCACGCCCCGGCAAACCACGCTTGGCCAAATTCAACGGTGGGCGCGCTTCGATGACTTCGAGGGCAAACCCGGCGTCTTCGTAGCGTTGCTTCATGCGCAACAACGGCAGATAATCACATGCCCCATCCGTCCCATTAAATGCCTCGCCATACGGCAAGCCACCCACGGCATAATCAATCCCACACTGCTTCGACAACGTCCACAACATCGACGGTGTGGGTGGCAACGCTTCGGCAATCTTAATCATGAGATACTCCTTTATTCTGCATCGAGTTGCACTTGTACCGACCAGCTCCGCTGCTGGCCTGGGTGCAACGTGGCATACGTAGTAGTCCGACTGTAGGCATCACTCAAGCAGTCATAGACGCCAATGGCTGGCTCGATTCCCATGTTGTAATTGGGGCTCTCGCCATCGTTGCTCCATGCACCCGCATTGATAAACACCGCCAGCTGCGGGATTTCGGCGCTATCCCAACGCATCGTCAAACGCCCATTGGCAGCCTGCAAGGCCACCCAACCACTGGGCAAGACGTCACTATATAACTTGGTCGTCATGGCACTGGTCACATCGGGAAGGTGGGTGAGATCCAACACGCGTTGGTCTGGCAACACAATCGCCTCTGGGACATCACTGACCAATTCGCCCTGGTGATTGGCATGCAAAAACGTCGTGCCCGCCGGGGTGTACAACGCCATACCTGGCTGCAATGCCACCAGCGGGTGGGCACACCAGATCCAATGCAGGTCGGCATCGCCGTGATTCTTGACGCGATACGACACGTCAATCGTCGCATCGGCACCCATTTCGATTGAACGCATAAACGTATATGGCAAGGTCAAGCCCTCCCACACACAGGTATATACCACGGCATCGGCGTCTGCCAGCCATGTCACTGTCGGTGTCTGACACCACAACTCGCCATGGTCAGCGAGCGCGGTACCCTGCCAAGGTGGCACGGGGTAATCACAGGGGCCGACGGTGGGGAAGCATTCATCCCAGCCGCCGGTATCGGCCACCGCCACATAATTGGCGGTAGACGGCACTTGTCGGTAGGGCATACGCGGGTGGCGCCACAGCCATTCCCGGCCGGTGCGCCGATCCATCAAACGCGTCATTTTGCCGCCCAAGGCGGGTAAATACTCGCATTCAATCACTTCGTTTTGTACCACGACGCGGGTGAAGCCATCATCACCCTGATATTCATGTCGTTGAATCGTCATGGCTACTCCATCACATCGTCGTCACTAAAGACGATTTTGGTGAAGCGTTCAGGAATATGGTTGTCGTTCGATCCCACCGCACCCCAACTCCAGGCTGCCGGTTGCGACACCACTTGCCCGGCCAACTCCAAGCGCTGAAAGCGCCCAAAAAAGATGTTCCATTCGTCGCCGGCTTTGGGAGGGAGCGATCGCCCCTGCCCGAGGTGCTTCATGCCACTCCACGGAAAGGCCAATTCTACTCGCCAGCCTTTGTCAACGACCGCCGGGTTATTGATTTGACCATCGACAAACACGGCACTTTGCAGTCCAGGCATGTCCCAATCACGATAGGCCCAGCGCAGGCCACGGGGGTGCGTGCCCCGCCAAAAGTGTTGGCCGACCCGGTCATGATTGCCACCAAACAATATAGCGGCATGATCGTGGACATCGAATTCGGGAGTATCCCAGTAGCTCCCTTTGCGCCAGGCATCCTGCCAGACAAAAAAGACTTCATAGATGGTTCCGAGGGCATTGATTTCGAATTCGTAGTAACAATCGCCGCCATCAATAAAAACCTCGACGTCGTTTTCCAAAAATACTAACGCATCGCGCGTGGCTTGGGTGGCCGTCACAAACGGTTCTTCGACCCAAAATCCCACATACAATGCGTCATCATCCCACACCACTGAACACTGGGTATCAAATGGACCTGGCCCACCACTAATCATGTCGACAAACCGCGGCGAACGCGCTGCGCGTTGCCATACGGGGCTCGCTAACCGCCCATCGAGGGCTGGTTTTTGCGAGGTACGCTTGCAGATATACTGCATCTGCTGATCAGGAGTCCAATCGGAGACAATCATTGTCGTCCTTTTCATGAAAAAGGGGCGTACCACCCGGCACGCCCCTCCACCATTCCACCTATACCGGCAATACGTCAGTCAACTGTGTGGCCGGCAATACCGGGTTATTGTCATACAACACACATGATGCCACCTGTGTTTGGCCAACCCGGTACAAGGGCGGTGGGATGTGCAGACAGCTATCTTTGACATGTGGACAACGGGCCGCAAACCGGCAACCCTTGCCCCCTTTATCAGTAGTTTCGGATTCTTTGACCATCATACCGTCACTACCCCAGCGGCGGTCGACATCGGGCCACGGAATCGAGTCAATCAACAAGCGAGTATAGGGATGTTGGGGTTTTTGGATGACATTATCAATGTCACCAGCTTCCATCACACCACCCTTGTAGAGCACCACAATCGAATTAGCAACGTGGTATGCGGTAGTCAAGTCGTGGGTGATATAGATAATCGACACGCCATGATCACGATGCAAACCACGCAACGACTCGAGGATGTTGGCACGCAGTGATGCGTCGACCATCGATACTGGCTCGTCAGCCACTAGTACCCTAGGCTTGAGCAACAAGGCCCGGGCCACGTTGATGCGCTGGCGCTGACCACCCGACAATTGGTGCGGGAAGCGGCCGAGGATGTCTTCGGGGCGCAAACCAACTGAACTCAATGCTTCTTCCATTTTGTTGCGGGCATCGGCTTTTGACTTTGCCAATTTGAATTTTTCGATGGGCACCGTCAACAAATGATCAACCGTATAAAACGGATTGAACACCGCAAACGGGTCTTGGAAGACGGCTTGGACTTCACGACGATAATTTAAGCGATCATCGCCACGCAACTTGTTAATGTTTTTGCCTTTGTAGAGGATTTCGCCTTTGGTGGGGTCGATAAATCCGAGCAACAACATCGCCAAGGTGGTTTTGCCACTACCGCTCTCACCCGCCACCGTCATAATGGTCGGTTCGTCCTCTTTGAGGGTCATCGAAAAATCTGCCAAGGCAGTTGTCCCGGCCTCAGCAAAATACCCACGGGTGTAGGTTTTGGTTACATTACGAAACTCGAGCAAATTCGCCACGGCTATGCCCCTTCCGTATAGAGATGACACGCAACCAAGCGATTACCTTCGTATTCTTTTACGTCGGGAACCGTTGTTTTGCAGACATCCATTGCTTGTGGACAACGGGGGTGGAATGCACAACCGTTGGGAATCCGCAACAGTGATGGTGCCAAACCAGCAATCCCTTGGAAGACCCCTTTGTTTGACAAGTTTGGTAAGCTTTTGATCAGCGCTTGCGCATAGGGATGCATCGGCTTGCTAAACATATCACGCACCGTGCTGACCTCGGTCAAGCGCCCGGCATACATCACCGCCACTTTATCGACAAATTGTGCCATCAAGCCCATGTCGTGACCGATCAGGATTACGGCAGCGCCCATTTCTTTTTGGACCCGGTCAATGGTTTCCATCACTTGACGTTGCGTCACCACATCGAGTGCACTGGTGGGCTCGTCGGCGATGATGACCTGTGGCTTAAGCAAAATTCCAATGGCAATACAGACTCGTTGCTTCATGCCCCCGCTCAACTCGTGCGCATACATCTGAAAGACGTTGCGCTTGAGGTCGACCGATTCGAGCGACTGCATACATTGCTCGGTCATATCTGCTTGTGACATATTGGGGATGTGGGCTTTGATGGCATCGACCATTTGCGCACCAATCCTCAGTACTGGATTCAGTGAATTCATGGCGCCTTGGGGAATATAGGCAATTCGGCTCAAACGCGCCAGGCGCATTTCTTCGTCGTTGAGGGTAATCAAATCGACGCCGCCGACCGTCACACTCCCACTTTCAATCCGCCCTGGCGCTTTGATCATGCGCATCATGGCCAAAGCCATGGTGCTTTTCCCTGATCCTGATTCACCCACCAAGCCCAGTTTTTCGCCGGGGTTGAGGTCTAAATTCACCCGATTTAACGCCGTAGCACGGCCCAAATCGGTGTAGTAAGACACTTGGAGGTCACGTATTTGCAAAATTGGCGTCATGCACTTACTCCGTTCGCCGTACACGTGGGTTGGCCAATTCGTCCAAACCCATGTTGATTAGTGCCAAGGCACTCAAAATTAGCACCATGGCTGTTGCCGGCCAAATTGGCCACCACCACCAACCATTGAAGAAGGCACCTTGGGATTGTGCACCCCAAATAATGTTGCCCAACAACGGTTCACGCAATGGGCCCAAGCCGACAATGGCGAGGTAGAACGACGCAAAGACGCTGCCAAACACCTGACTCACAAAGGCTGCTGCAATAAACGGCAACAAATTGGGCAGTATTTCACCGAAAATAATCCCGCCATTACCCACACCCGACAACTTCGCGACTGCCACGAATTGGCGCTCTTTCATCGACAAGACTTGCGAGCGGATGACGAGGGTTGGCCCCATCCAGGCTAGCATTACAACGATCCACGCCATCGTAAAGATTGTCACATCGCGTTTATCAAGTGAAGACGCGATAATGATTTGAATCATAAATACCGGGATCGGTGTCAGGATTTGGCAGATACCTTTGATTACCGTATCAAACACACCACCAAAGTAGGCCGAGGTAAAGCCCAATACCACCCCAATCATCGTGCCGGCAGCACCGGCGAGTACCCCAATCAAGGCAGTTTGCCACATGCCAGTCACCATCACGGCGTGCATGTCACGACCAAAGAAATCCGAACCCATGGGGTATTTGCCAGGCCAATTAGGCGCACTAAAATCCAAAATTCCCGGTGGTTGCTTGGGCTTGACCGCCAACGGATAGGCCGCTTTGGGTTTGATCTGGAAGAAGCCTATCGCCGTAAATAGTATCAAGAAAAGCAAAATCCCCAACCCATACCCGAGGCTCTTGTTACGGCGCAAATAGCCACCAAACAATTTCAGTCGGCTGGGTTGAATCGGCGGAGCCGTCGTTGTCAACGTTGTCATTCCACGCTCCTTATTCTTGTTTGATACGGGGATCAAGCAAAGGATACATAAATTCCACCAATACCATCAACGTCGCTACTGACATGGTAATAAACAACACAATCCCGTAAATCACCAAAAAGTCGTTGGCACGAATGGCTTCACCCAGCTTTGAGCCAAGCCCAGGCAACGCATACAAACCTTCAACGACTGAACCAGACGTAATCAAGCTACCGAGTGCCAACGCAAACCCCGTCACTTGGGGTAACAAGGCATTCCGCAGATAGTAATGACGAAAAATCGTGCGGCCGTCGAGGCCTTTGTGTTCTGCAAAATTAACGTAGTCTTCACCTTGAATGGTGATACCCATACCGCGCATCGACAATACCCAGCCCCCTACAGAGCCGAGAATCATCGAAATCGCCGGTAATACTTGGTGCCACATAATATCCAGCATAAACTTGAATGACCAATCAGGTGCAGTTCCTGTTGAATATGCTTGTCCCAGCGGGAATAATTTCAATTTAAATGCCAAGAAAAAGAGCAAGAAAATCGCCAACAAAACCGGAGGTACCCCGGTAAACATAATAAACGGCATCGCAATGCCACGCATCCATCGAGGAGATCGAGGCCAGGCCGCCACCGCACCCAGTAAATTACCAATCAAAAATGATAAAATTGCTGAAACAAACAACAGTGATATCGTCCATGGCAACGCATCATAAATAATACCCGTTACTGTTTTGGGGAATTTGTTGAGCGATACACCTAAATCAAGCCGAGATACGCTGCCGATATAGTCAGTATATTGTTGCCATAGTGGTTTATCCAAGCCAAATTTTTTGTTGTATGAGGCCACAATGACTTCAAGGTCACTTGCCGAGAACCCCCCGGTACGCGCTAATTCTGCAAAACGCTCGCGAATTGGGTTGCGATTTGACAATCGAGGAATAAAAAATGTAATGGTAGAAGCCGCCCATATCACCATGATAAGGAACGTTAATCGCCGAAGGATTAATCGCAGTTTCACAGTACTCTCCTAGCCTTCAGCCGGTGGATAGACAACGCCATCGTTGTGGCGAGCACAATACATTTGAGGTATTTGTAGGGTGATGGGAAAGAGGGGGTGTACAAGAACCGTCCGACACCCCGAAAGATGTCGGACGGTTGATCAACCACAATTAC
>CALQBW020000112.1 GCA_943328915.2 Singulisphaera sp. GP187
AAAGGCATTGATTGACCGCGGTGCGAGCACAATGCATGCCCAAAGCGTCATGCCAAGTATCACTCTCCCGTGCCATACATCGCTTTTTCATTCTGTGCCACCGACGCGCCACGGCATAACCACTAACTACTTCGTTCCGATGGCACGGCCCCTTCCGGGGCTTATCGAAGTTTCGCGTGCAGCTGGCAAAAAAAGTGCATTTGTCCATAATTGGGAACCGCTCCGCGATTTGGCACGGCCCGAACAATTGTCGTATGCGTGGTGCCACGAACCACCGCTCGACCCCAGCTATGATGACGAAATGCATGCCGAAGCCTTGCGAGTGGTCAAATCGCAACGCTACGACTTCGTATTTGTCTACTATGGTTCTGTCGATACCGCCGGTCACGCATATGGCTGGATGGAGCCCGGTTACCTAGACCAACTCAGTCATGTCGACAGCCTGTTTGGCGAACTCATGGCCGCATTGCCGAGCAATACCCACCTCATCGTACAAGCCGACCATGGTGGCCATGATCGCACCCATGGCACCGAAATGCCCGAAGATATGACAATCCCTTGGATTGCTATAGGCCCGACTGTGAAGCCTGGATATACAATCAAACGTGCCGTTTCATTGATTGATACGACGCCTACCATCGCACGTATGCTCGGAATTGCCCCCCACGAAGAATGGGAAGGCACGTGCGTCGACGAATTATTTGTTGACTAATCCCTCGCAAACGGTAGAGGCGCAGCACGCGTCTCTACCGCAGGTCCACCAAACAAAGCCGATTGGGTTGTGGTAATTATCAGTTATTGATCAAAAATTTCTACCAAAACCGTTAAACAACGAGATATGCTTCATACGCTACCAAGTTTTTCTTAAAAAGTGTGCCTTTAATGCTATCAATGTAACAGCCATTCTACACTTTTTCCACCACGCAATACTTTGGATTTTCGACGGCCGTCTGATGACACCACCCACACCGTCAACACTTCGTCATTTGCTTGCGCTTTGACTTGGGTGCGTTTGTGGGTAATCACAATGTCGAGCACCCAATTTCCTACCAACAATTGCTCAAGGCGAACTTCGGGCCATGCTGCAGGTAACCGCGGTGTAATCGTGATTTGGCGATTGCGCATGTCCGGCACAATACCACACAAACCTTCGACGATACCTTGGACGTACAAGGCCACAGACCATAGCTGAATAAAACAAATACCTTGCGGAATCAACTCTTTCATCAGTCCCAAAGATCCATGGCGCGCTGTCGAACCGATGCTCCGCACTAATTCAATGCCATAGCTTGGATCATTTTGGGCAAATGCACACAAAGCCAACAGACCAGTGGGGAGTGTCCAAACCCGTTCATCATCGCCCTTCGTATGTATCAGCCCCCATTCATTTACAAGCGTGCGGAGCACTTCTTGATACACGAGCTGTTGACGCGCGTTGTCAGCAATCTCGGTATGCACCGGCACAATAGCCGTCCAATGCCGGTCGAGTTGGGGCGTGCCATCACGGTGGAGCGAGTCGGCATACAACGATTCCGATTCCAACCACCACACCTGCTCAAACCGTCGCGCTAAATCGGTGGCATACGTCTGCCAAGTCTGCGCTTCAGTGAATTTTTTATCTGTTTTCGCCCACGCAGCAAGTGCCTTTAATGCCTGGTAAATATAACAAACACTGTCTAGTTTGTACGGACCCATCCCTTTGCGCTCAACCATTCCATCACCATCGGGCCAATCGTGGCCATTGAGCACTGCCATTACATGTTGCATCCCCTCGACACAAATTGGGTAGAGCGCATCGGCCAAATCAATATCACCACCCCAACAGATATATTGCCAGCAAGCCACGGCAAATTGCGGTGTTTCTTGCGCATTTCCTGGATGATAAATTCGCCCATTGGTGGTAATCTCGTGGGGGACACGCCCGCACGCCTGCTGCGCATAGGCCGCCAGGTACGTCAGTACATCCTCTGTCACCGCAGAAAAACCCGCTGCCATCAACCCTGGAACCGAATAGGTCGTGTCACAACCAAACACTTGCGGGTATTCTGGGATTCCTGCCAAAAAATAACTTGGCATTTGGTGTGGTTGTGTCACCAGGTGTTGAATATTGTGCGTTGCGACTTGCCAATATTCATTGATATCAGCGTCGGGGGTTATCAATCGTGGGGGTTGAATTTCCCCTAAATGCATCGGCAATAATCCTTTCCGTGCGGCGATTTCGGAATGTTTGCCACTCCAACGTTTGGCGAGCACCGCAGCCTCTGGCTGGGAATCGTGATCAACCGCCAACACCCATTCCACACTCAATTGTCCTTGTGGCGCAATCGTCACCGCAGATTGCGCAACGACACGATTCGCTTCCACCTGCCATGGCCAGTTCAAAGAATTACGGACGACTGCTGCACCAACCCAATCAGTTTTTTTACAACCCAAACGCACATATTGACCAATGACTCGATTGTGCGACGGAGATTCCGGCATACCACCAAACCAACAACCACGCACATCCGCCAAAATCTCAATCGCAATAGTACCCTGCCATTCTTGAGGGGTTCCATTGTGAATTTGCATTTGGACACTTAGGATGGGTAAATTGGGATGCAAACTTTCTTGCACAATCAGCCTTAACCCCGCATGGTTGTGTACGCGTTCAACATAATGCGGGTAGACCGTACAAAGAGTTGCTGTCGCAAGCACTTGCTCGTTTATTTGTACGTGCCACCCATGCATTATGCGCATCGGGTGTGACCATAATCCACCCATCTTGCCAACCAAATGTTCATCACCATAGGAGGTTATTTCGCCGCCTATGCTTCCTACCAGATACATGCGTGGATTACTCAAAAAATATGGCGTCGCACTGTCACGAGTATCGCGCCAATCAACACCTTCCAAGACAAAACGTTGCTTCGTCAACATGCCCTCGCATTCATTATTCTCTTTTAACTATCCTACCACTATCACATTCATCATCTTGATTTGTTCCAAATGCACTATTTGTACGCAAATATGGCTCGATGTCGCAATTTCCATTGACTGAAATGCTAAAATCATGTATAGTTTGTGTTAAGAACTGATTAAATAATACGGGAGGAACTGCGTGACGCGGCTTTTTTTTGCCACCGACATCCACGGTTCTGATATTTGCTGGAAGAAATTTCTCAACGCTGCACGATTTTACGATGTGACAACTCTCGTATTGGGCGGCGATATGACGGGCAAAGCCTTGGTGCCGATATATCAATTACCCGACGGAAGACACCAAGCAATTTTGCTCCAACAAGAGTTTATCCTCGATGATGAGGCAGCCGTGATCGACATGGAGCGCAAAGTGTCCAGCCGTGGCTACTACCCGTTCCGGGTGACGAGTGGGCAAATCCAATCGTTCCGCGACGACCCCAGTCTCGTCGATAGGTTTTTTCATCAGCAGATGCATGCCTCGCTCGAGCGCTGGTTGGCGATTGCTGACGAAAAATTGGCTGGCAGTGGCGTGCGTTGCTTTGTGTCGCCTGGCAATGATGACCCCTTCGAAATTGACGACTTACTCAGTTCATCGGCCCATATCACTTTTGCTGAAGGCAAAGCGATTGATATTGGCGAGGGATTTACCTTAATTTCAAGTGGCTGGGCCAATGTCACGCCGTGGCATACCTACCGCGAATTACCCGACGATCGCTTGTACGACTACCTCAAAGCGATGATTCCGGCGGGGCTGAGCATGGCAAAGACCATTTTTAACTTCCATTGCCCACCCTACGCCTCCAACCTCGACGATGTACCCGAAATCGACGAGAACCTGAATGTACTCAACGCCGGGCATTCGCTTGTTCCCGTCGGCAGTACCGCAGTACGGCGGTTGATTGAAGAATACCAACCGTTGTTGTCGTTACACGGTCACATCCACGAAGGCAAAGGCACCAGCCGGATTGGCAAAACGTTGTCGATTAATGCGGGGAGTTTGTATGAACAAGGGGTATTGCAGGGGGTGTTGATTGATCTTGACCCCAACCCCAAACGCGGGCTGTTTGCCCCCAAAAACCACATTCGTAGCTATACCCTTACCACGGGGTAGTGAATAGATTCTTGCGACGTCAATTATTATTCGTTTATCCATCAAGGAGGATTCGTACATGAGTAATGAGTCGGCTACCAAAAACGCAGGCAATGCCGCGTTGTTCCTACGGAAAGCCACCGGACTCGTCCGTTCATGGTCGGTATTTGACGCATTCATTTATGCGTTCTTTTCGATCAACTTAGTTACCCTCGGACTCTATTCCATCAGCCAAATGTATTTTTTTGATGGTGGGATGCTCAATGGCCTGGTTATTTTCGGCGTACTTATTTTGGCGGAAGTCGTCGTCTATGCCGCATTGATTGCTGTCATGCCCCGTGCCGGTGGTGACTATGTCTGGCAAAGTCGCATTTTGGGTGGAGGCATCGGCTTTGTCCTTGCCGTCACCGGATGGTGGTTTATTTTGTGGTTATGGACGCCACTTTACGGCGACATGCTCCGCAAAATGATCGTGGTCCCAATTCTTGCATTGCTCGGGCAACGCGAAAGCGCATTGTGGGTTAATAGTGACACCACTGCGTTTTTTGCGGCATCGCTAATCACATTGGCGTTTGTAACGCTGGTAATTATCGTCGGCATGAAACGCTACGCGACCTTCCAAAAATGGTCGTTTTGGATTGGCAATGCCGGGTTGTTAATGGTTATTGGGTTGCTCTTTTCGGGCGACCATGCTGCCTTCAAAGCTGCCTTCGAGACCAACAGCACAGCATTGTTTGGGACGGCTGCAGGTTTGTATGATGCCACTGTCGCTGCTGGGGATGCAGCCGGTGCGGTGAATCCTATGATTGGCGGTGATTTTAAATCAATTTCACTGTTGTTGCCATGGATTGCCTTCTTTTTGCTGTATCCCAATTGGGGCGCCACATTGTATGGTGAAGTCAAGGGTGCAGACGATTTCAAACGCAACTTCAACGGTATGGCTGCGGCAGTCGTTGTCACCGTTGGCTTATTGATCTTGCTCTTTTTTGCCATTGATCATTCCATTACCTGGAAGTTCTATATGCAGGCCAATGGCGCGTATTGGAACACGGCATGGGGTTACACCACTGACCCATCACCCTTCCCCATTTGGCCATACCCTGCCTTGTTGGCCGCCTTTATGACCACCAATCCCATCGTGCAAATCCTAGTGATTGTGGCGATGAGCATGTGGTTCTTTGGGTGGGCTGGCACGATGTTCTTGTCATCGACCCGGGTAATTTTTGCGGCCGCCTTTGACCGTTTGCTCCCCGAAGCAGCCGCCCAAATCGACGAGAAGACCCGCACACCGGTATGGGCACTGGTATTGATGGTCGTCCCCGGTATCATCGTCTCGTATTTATACTGCTACAACCTCTGGAGCTTTGCCTCGTTGACGTTGGCAGCCACATTAGTCATCGGAATCACTTTTTTTGGGACGGCCATCGCCGCGACGATTTTGCCCTATACCAAAAAAGACCTCTACGAGGCTTCACCGATCGCGGGCTACAAAGTATTGGGGATTCCGTTGATTTCGGTTTGTGGTGCAATCACCACAGTATTCTTGGGATTTTTGTTGTACCAATGGTTGCTTGATCCAGAAGCCAAATATGGCATCGGTTATAGCATCAATGATGCCGGGGTCAAAAACACTACTTCGCTCTACTTCATGGGTGTGTTGTATGGAGTGGCGTTGTTGATTTATGTCGGTATGCGCATGTACCGCAAATCCAAGGGAGTTGATCTCGATGTGTTGTATAGCGAAATTCCGGCAGAGTAACGAATAGGCTTGCCACAGCCACCGAGTACAATGATTCTTGTCAGCATGAATCGCGGTACTCGGTGGTATTTTTTCACAAAGGATTTGCATGCATCACGACATCATCCAATCGGCCACCATGCTCGTAGACGCGGCGCGAGCCCGCAACGTCGATCTACGCCTCCTGGGGGGCATCGCCGTGGCGTTGCATTGCCCCAATAGTGTCAACCCTAGCCGGAGTTACCGCGACATTGACGCCTATATTCCTGCCAAACGGCAAGCAGATGCCAATGCGCTTTTTCGGGACATTGGCTTTGTGGCAGACAAACAATTTAACCTCCTCAATGGCGATACACGTATGTTATTTTTTGACCCAGTCCATCAACGCCAAGTCGATGTATTTGTGGGCGGATTTCGCATGTGTCACCCCATCCCCATCAGCACAAGTCGCCACGCGTATACCATTCCAGTAGCCGAATTACTGCTCACAAAACTCCAGATTTATCAACTCAACCCCAAAGATGCCCACGACGGTTGTGCGCTGTTACACGAATTACAGATCGGGACCAATCCTGCACAACAGGCCACACGCGACCGCATGGCCCAACTCTGTGGCGCAGACTGGGGCTTGTGGCGCACGTTTACCCTCAATCTTGAGCGTTGTGTGGCGTACGCCAACAGCCATCATGATGCCCAGTTTGTGGCCGTATTACAAAACGAAGTGACGGCTGTGTTCAATGTGCTCGCCAATGCCTCCAAAACATTGGGGTACAAAATGCGGGCAGCCGTCGGTGAAAAAGTACCGTGGTACGAACTCCCCGAAGAAGTCGATCGCGAATAACACTCGCACTCAGCGGTGGCACGCTGAATGCTCCTGCAAACTTCAAGTATGCTATAATTTGGTGAAGCTATACGGGTTTTCAGAGACTGAGGTCTATGTTTAACAAAATTTTAATTGCCAACCGCGGCGAAATTGCTGTACGTATCGTGCGCGCTTGTCACGAACTTGGGGTACGAGCAGTCGTGGCTTACAGCGAAGCCGACCGTTATTCACTTGCAGTGCGCACTGCCGACGAAGCTGTCTGTATCGGGCCAGCGCCATCGCCTCGTTCATACCTCAACCAATCCGCGATTATTAGTGCTGCGAAAATAACAGGATGTGATGCAATCCATCCCGGCTATGGTTTTTTGTCTGAAAATGCATACTTTGCTGAAATCTGTGCCCAATATGGCATAACGTTTATTGGACCCAGCCCCGAAGCGATTCGCTTGATGGGTGACAAAGTCGAAGGCCGAAATACGATGCGTGCTGCCGGTGTACCGATCGTACCCGGTTCCGAAGGTGAGCTCAAATCACTTGAAGAAGCAATCGAACTGGCCGTTGGCATTGGCTACCCGGTACTGCTCAAGCCAGCCGGTGGCGGTGGTGGGCGTGGCATGCGCGTCGCTAATGACGAAGCTGAATTGACCCGCTATTATGCAACCGCCAAAAGCGAAGCTGAAGCAGCATTTGGCAATGGCGCGTTACTGCTCGAAAAATACCTCCCCAAGGTTCGCCATGTCGAAATCCAAGTATTGGCTGATCAATACGGCAATGCCATCCACCTTGGTGAACGAGACTGCTCTTCACAACGACGCCACCAAAAAATCATCGAAGAATCTCCCTCACCGGCTGTCAGCCCTGATTTACGCGCCCGGATGGGTGAAGCCGCCCTCAAAGGCGTTCGCGCAATCAATTATGTCAATGCCGGGACAATGGAATTTTTGCTCGACCCTGACGGCAGCTTCTATTTCATTGAAATGAACACCCGCATCCAAGTAGAGCATCCCGTCACCGAGCTTGTCACTGGCCTTGATTTGGTACGCTGGCAGTTACAGATCGCTTCTGGCGAACATCTCTCTATGACGCAATCTGATGTAGTGCTCCGTGGGCATGCCATCGAATGCCGTGTCAATGCCGAAGACCCTGAACGCGACTTTATGCCATCTGTCGGTGAAATCCAATACTATCTTCCTCCCGGTGGCCCTGGCGTACGCGTCGATTCGCACCTGTACAACGGCTACACCGTCCCGGGGAATTACGACTCACTCCTCGCCAAAATGCTGGTGTGGGCCCCAACTCGCGAAGAAGCCATCGTGCGCATGAAGCGCGCCCTCGGCGAAACCGTCATCCATGGCATCAAAACCACC
>CALQBW020000113.1 GCA_943328915.2 Singulisphaera sp. GP187
ACTGACATTCAGCTCAAGGTCCGCAATATTGTCTTTGGTGGATTTGTCAATTTTTTGTCCGGGCCGCGTCGATAGTTCTTCCACATGTAGTATTAGTGGTATTTCCTGACCATCCCAATGCACAAATTCAGGTTCCCCCGGAAACGCTTTGCGGAGATCTGCGATGCGAGTTGGCCATGAGTTAACTGGGCTAATGGATGGTTTTTCCTCTTCAGGATCAGCTTTGTTGCCAATCCGTTGCAAATCGGTGGTCAGACCGGTTGCAATGGCGCCCTGTTTGTCTTTGGCGTCGATTTCGAGGCTGGCGATGCGGTCATCGTACTTGGCTTCGAGCTCGGCACGGATTTCGGTGCGGGCTTCGTCGTCGACATTGGTGACGATGTAGGCGGCAAAGTAGAGCACTCGCTCAAGGTTGCGAGGCGTAATGTCGAGCAACAGGCTCAAGCGGCTCGGTGAGCCTTTGACGAACCAAATATGGCTGACCGGAGTAGCCAGTTGGATGTGGGCCATGCGTTCGCGGCGGACTTTCGAGCGGGTGACGGTGACGCCACACTTGTCGCAGACCACACCACGGAATCGCACACGCTTGTACTTACCACAGTAACATTCCCAGTCACGAGTAGGACCGAAGATTTTTTCACAAAACAAGCCATCACGCTCGGGTTTGAGTGTGCGGTAGTTGATGGTTTCGGGTTTGGTAACCTCACCATGTGACCACCCCAGAATCGCCGCGGGCGACGCAAGGCTGATGCGAATCGAGCTGAAATCGTTGATCTCGAGCATACGTAATGCACTTCCTAGGGATAACCCCTGCTATTCGTCGCGTTCCCGACCTGAAATGTTGATGCCGTCGAGCTGGACCATGTCGCCATCGGCGTCGTCGTTGAGCTGGACTGGTTCTTCGTTTTCGGACAAGACATCGACCGATAGACCCAATGACTGGAGTTCTTTGATCAAAACCTTGAATGACTCAGGCACGCCGGCCTCTTGAATCGTCTCACCCTTAACGATGGCTTCGTAGGTCTTGACGCGACCAACCACGTCGTCGGATTTGACGGTGAGCATTTCTTGCAAAATATACGCAGCGCCATAGGCCTCAAGCGCCCAGACTTCCATTTCGCCGAAGCGCTGACCACCAAACTGCGCCTTACCACCCAACGGTTGCTGGGTAACCAAGCTGTAGGGGCCAGTCGAACGAGCATGGATTTTGTCTTCGACTAAGTGGGCCAATTTGAGCATATAAATATACCCAACGGTGACCGGGTTGTGGAATTGCAGGCCGGTGCGACCGTCAAACAAGCATACCTTGCCGTCTAGGGGCAAGCCGGCTTCACCTAACCAGGTTTGGATGTCGTCTTCGCTGGCACCGTCGAACACGGGGGTTGCGATACGCATCCCGAGCCGTTCAGCCGCCCAGCCAAGGTGGGTTTCGAGGATCTGACCGAGGTTCATACGGCTCGGTACACCGATGGGGTTGAGGATGATGTCAACCGGTGTGCCGTCTTCGAGGAATGGCATGTCTTCGACGGGCAAGATGCGGCTCACCACACCCTTGTTGCCGTGACGACCGGCCATTTTGTCCCCTGCCGAAATTTTGCGCTTTTGACAGAGCAAAATCTGGACTTTTTGGTTGACACCGACGGCCAAATCGACATCGTTGTTTTCAGTGCGGTCAAAGCGCTTGACGCCGATGACCTTACCGCGCACGCCGTTTTGGACGCGCAACGAGCTATCTTTGACTTCGCGGGCTTTTTCACCAAAGATGGCGCGGAGCAAACGCTCTTCTGCCGTCAATTCGGTTTCACCCTTGGGGGTGATTTTGCCGACGAGGATATCATTGGGGTGGACTTCGGCACCGACATAGATGATACCGCGGTCATCGAGGTTGCGTAGGCTTTCGGGGCCGACGTTGGGGATGTCGCGGGTGATTTCTTCGGGTCCCAGTTTGGTTTCGCGCGCTTCTATTTCGTAGCGTTCGATGTGGATCGAGGTAAAGACGTCTTCGCGTACCAAGCGCTCGCTGACGAGGATGGCGTCTTCGAAGTTTCCACCTTCCCATGGCATGAAGGCCACCAAGACGTTTTGACCGAGGGCCAATTCGCCGTTTTCGGTGGAAGAACTATCAACGATAACTTCGTTGCGCTTGACCCGTTGGCCACGCACCACCGATGGGCGTTGGTTGATACAGGTATCTTGGTTCGAACGCATGAATTTACGCAAGCGGTAGGTGTCGGTGACGAGGGCGTTTTCGTCGTTGTAAAGCAGATTCCCCTGCAAATCACAGCGATTGATGACGATGGTATCGCCAGTCACACTCACCACCACGCCATCATGGCGGGCCACGATGACCTGACCACTATCGCGGGCGGCCAAATGCTCGATGCCGGTACCGACAATTGGTGCATCGGGGCGCAACAACGGCACCGCTTGGCGTTGCATGTTGGAACCCATCAAGGCTCGGTTGGCGTCGTCGTGCTCAAGGAAGGGGATGAGTGCCGTCGAGACACTGACCACCTGCTTAGGTGACACGTCCATGTAGTCGATTTTGGAGACTTGCATGTCTTCGAATTCACCGTTGTAGCGGCACGATACTTCGTGGTCGATGAATCGACCTACTTCGTTGACCACGGCGTTGGCCTGGGCAATCGAGTAACGCTCTTCTTCGTCGGCGGTGACATATTTGACGTCGCGTGATACGACGGGGTCTATTTTGATTGTGCGCAATGGCAAGGCAGCGATTTGTTTGGCCAGCGCAGGACTGATGTCCATGCCTGCTTCGCCAATGGTTTTGCCGGTCTTGGAGTCGACGATGTCTTCACGCAAGCGTTGACCCGTGAGCATGGCTGCTGAAGCGAAGGTGAGGATGTTCGTTGGTGGATTGGTCTTATCTTCACTTTCGGGATCTTTTTGTGCTAAACCACTCAATACCGTCCCAGGGGCAATCAACAAATCGCCAGTCGTCAAGTTGCGATATTCGCGGGTGGCGATAATCGTTTTGCTGCCCTTGACATGGGCTTCTTTGGCATCTTCGAGGATACCGGCCGCCGTCGGCAATTCGCGATACACACGGCGATAGGGTGTCTCGAGGAAGCCCATTTCGTTGACCCGTGCATACGTCGACATCGTACCAATCAAACCGATGTTGGGACCTTCGGGCGTTTCGACGGGACAAATCCGGCCGTAGTGCGAATGGTGCACGTCGCGGACTTCGAAGCCGGCGCGATCGCGGCTCAAACCACCAGGTCCAAGAGCCGACAAACGACGCTTGTTGGTGAGCTCGGCCAACGGATTGGTCTGGTCCATGAATTGTGACAATTGCGAGCCACCAAACCACTCGCGGATGGCCGCTAGGACTGGGCGGATGTTGATCAACGCATTGGGGGTGGCGCTCTCGGATTCGACCAACGACATGCGCTCTTTGATGACGCGCTCCATGCGCAACAAGCCGACGCGGAATTGTTGTTGGATCAATTCACCCACCGTGCGTACGCGCCGGTTGCCCAAATGGTCGATATCATCGGCCTTGAAGCCTGGGTGGTTATTGTTGAGCAAAATAATCCGCTCAATGATTTTGAAAATGTCGCGGTCAAGCAATACCCGGATGTCGAGGCTGGGCGGGTCGGTGACACCGTCGCGCTCGTAGAGGTTTTTGTTGAGTTTGTAGCGACCCACTTTGGCCAAATCGTAACGCCGTTCGCTGAAGAAATAAGACTCCAGCAATGATTTGGCGTTATCGAGGGTCGGCGGATCACCTGGGCGCAAGCGCTTGTAAAGCTCGATCAAGGCTTCTTTGGAATTGCGTGTGCTGTCTTTGTCGAGCGTCGTGCGCAAATATTTGTGGTCGTATTTTTCTTCGAGAGTACCGAACACTTCTTCGACGTGCTCGCTATGTCCGTGGTTGACCAAATCGCTGTCGTCACACCAGTGGCCTTCGCCATTGGGGCCTGCTTGCCATGCTAAAATCGCTCGCAACAATACCGTTACTGGCATTTTGCGCTTGCGATCGACTTTGACCGAAATAATATCGCGCTTGTTGGTCTCGAATTCGAGCCAGGCACCGCGGTTGGGGATGAGTTTGGCGGAGTGCATTTTGCGGCCAGTGTTGGCATCGTCTTCGGCGCTGAAATATACACCCGGTGAACGAATCAACTGTGACACCACCACACGCTCGGCACCGTTAATTACAAACGTGCCGTTTTCGGTCATTTGTGGGAAGTCACCGAGGAAGGTGTCGCTCTCTTTGATTTCACCCGTGCTCAAAATACGTAATTGGACATTTACACGTAATGGCGCCGAGAAGGTCAAATCATATTCGCGGCATTCATGCTCGTTGTGGCGTGGTGTCCCAAAATGGAAATCGCCGAAACGTAATTCGAGATTTTTGCCCGTGAAATCAGTGATAGGCGAAATCTCACGAAACAGCTCCTTTAACCCTTCGGTGCGGAACCAATCGAAACTGCGCATTTGGGTTTCGATGAGATTGGGCACCTCGATGGCATCGCGCTCTTGACCGAATGTGTGCCGTGCGACCTTTTCACCAGTGGGCGTATTGGGTAATACCAACGGCGGCAGGGCAACGTGACGATGAGTAGGAGACATGGAAACCTCGCTTTGTTCGGGCGGTAACCAAGAGGAATAAATCTGCACAAACACACGATAATGCAAAAAACACCCTACCCGGCGCTGTTCGTCTCCAATTGACGGTAATGCCTGGTAGTTAGTATCTGCGATTCATCGTGGGCGGTAACTGTCATCACAGCACAGAGCGTACTGCCATATACAGCGAAATAGAATAATACAATAAATTGGCACTTCCGTCAAGTGATTTCGATGAAATCCCCATTATATTTATTGACAATTGCATCAGATGGATGTGCAACTATAGTCGGTATTGCCATTTTTCGTTGGTGCTGCGTATATTATGGTGAAAATTAGCCCTGGGCGAGATGTGATACAATAATCAACACCTACATAGGTTCCATTGTGAGATATAGATTGTGTTGTAAAGGGTAATATTATGCCTACAGTCGTCGGTATCCGTTTTAAGGATTCCGGAAAAACATACTACTTTGACCCGACCCAGACACAAGCCGTGGTGCAAGGACAATATGTAATTGTCGAAACCGCCCGAGGACTCGAAATGGCGCGGGTGTCCGAATTACCGCATGATGTCGAAGAATCGACGATTGTGGGTGAGCTTAAGCCGGTGATTCGCCACGCCACCCCCGAAGACGACGTGCGTTGGAAGCAACTCAATAGTCGCCAAGATGAATTGATTAAACGCTGCCAAGAAAAAATCGACGAGCATGAATTGCCGATGGGACTGGTCAAAGCTGAATATAGTTTTGATGGGTCGCGTTTAACGTTTTATTTCACGGCCGATAAACGGGTGGACTTCCGCAATCTGGTGCGTGATTTGGCGCGGACCTTTCGGACGCGCATTGAATTGCGTCAAATTGGCCCGCGTGACGAAGCTAAATTGCTCGGTGGCATCGGACCGTGTGGGCGAATTTTGTGTTGTGCAACGTTTTTGCCTGATTATGCCCGTGTCTCTATCAAAATGGCCAAAGACCAAGATTTGCCGCTCAATCCGAGCAAAATCAGCGGTGTCTGTGGAAGATTGTTGTGTTGTCTGGCCTACGAACACGAACAATACATCGAAATGAAGGCCGAAATGCCACGCCGTGGCATGTGGGTGCAAACGCCCGAAGGCCCAGGCGAAGTTGTCAATGTAAATGTGCTTCGGAGCACCGTGACGGTGATGCTCTCCGCCACCGGGGTGCCCGAAGAATTTTCGCCACAAGTCATCCAAGAAACAACCAATGAAGTCGCCAATCAAGCCAAAGCACGGAATGCCGAAGGGATTACGCCGGCGGTATCGCATCAGCGCAACCGTGGTGAGCGCCGCTTGTTGCGCGAAGAATTTGAATCATCCGATATGTTGGCGGCTTTGGCTGCCCTCGAAGATAAACCTGACGAACAAGCCCGGGGTGACGATATCGGTGCTGCCGTCCGCCAACGACCAATCGAAAACCGCCGCGACGATAATCGCCGTGACGACCGCCGAAATGCCCCACCGATGCAAGATCGGCGTGGTCCTGATATGCGACCGAACGCCGATCGCCGCCCAGGATTTGCGCCACCCGATGCGCGTCCCCCGCGACCGGATGCGCCGGTGCGGCCGGATGAACGGCGTAGCGCTCCATTTACGCCCCGCCCACCGCAAGGTGGTGACCGACGCAATGATGCACCGCCCCGCAACGAACGTTTTGTTCGGCCCGATGCACCAGTCCGTAGCGATAATCCAGAACGGAGCGGACCGAGTGCGCCCCCGCCAGAACGTTTCGAGCGCCCAGCGCTACAACCCGAACGTCGACGTATGCACCCTGAAGGTGGCATTGGCCCCGTTCGAGAAGAGCCACCAGAGCGTGAAAGTCGTGTGTTTGATCGCCCGATAGCGCAACCGCGAGATGAACAACCCCGCGAGCAGCTCGACACGCGCCTAGGTCATGACCACGCAACGCCGTCCCAACCTGCACCAGTGAGCCCTGAGATCATGCGGGAAGATGATCAATATTCTGTGCCGCAAGTACCGCCTAATGATCCGCGCAATGACGGAGATATCCTGCGCCGCCGTCGCCGTAAATTAGGTAGTGGTGAGTGATTTTTGGTTGTTTTAGCCCCCGCGTCCGTTACACGGAAGCGGGGGTTTTGTATGTCAACGTCGCGAGATAGGTTATTCTGGCTTGTTACTACTGGCTTTGGCCGCCGTCACAATGTGTTGCAGGTATGCTTGCCAGGCACTGCGATTGGCATAGGCGATACGGCGCACCTCCACGAGGTCGCCGCTGTCGGCGGCTGTCACCGCTTCGGCCAAGGTTTCTTGGAAGGTACGCGCCATATCGGCCACTGCTTTGCGCAATTCGGCATTCATAGCCCGCTGTCGCTCAAGTTCGGTTTTGTAGTATTCCTGGAGGCGTGTGGCTTCATCTCGTTGGGTGACTAATTCGTCGTGCGTGGTCATTGAATAGTATCCTTTGCGTTTATTAGATAGGAAGGCGGTTTTTGATAACCCGATAAATGAGGGGGTTGAGCACATGCGTATATGCCGGCAAAAATGTAACCTCCGTGCCGCCAAACCCTTTTTTGAAGCGAATAAGACCAGCCATCGGGGCATCGTTGCCGTCGGGTGGTGCGTCGTCACTCGGGTAGGGGATGCCCCACAGGTCATAGATTTGGCATCCCAAATCGCGGGCCCAACGCATCGCATACCATTGGATGAGGTGATTAGCGCCACAAACAAATGCTTCTGCTGCCGAGCCACCATACAAATAGCATGCAGTAGTGGCATTGGCAAGGATCAACGCGGCGGCTACCGTTTGCCCTTGGTAATCGGCGAGGAGTAACGTCGCTCGGCCGAGGCTGCCAAATAATTGCCAGGCAGCGGTGTAGTATTGCGCACTATGGACCGCAAAATGTGCACGTGCACCGGTGGCCTGCATCAGTGCCACAAATTGAGCCATCGCGGCGGCATCGTGGCCGGTGCGGATGGTGACACCGAGGCGCTCGGCTTTTTTGATGTCGGCCCGATGTCCTTTGGTCATCTGCGCCAGCAAATCCGCATCAGGGGCGTCGATGGCCGTATGAATGCTGTGTTGCGGTTGAGTGCTAGGGCTGGTAATAGCCGGAGCTAACGCTTTTTGGTAGGTACCCGCTATGGTTGAATTAGTGAGAATGTTGGGTTCATAGCGCACCAAAACTGCTCGTTGGCGTTTGGCATATTGGGTAATCGCCGCAATCAGCGCGTGGTTGAGGAGCGGGTCGTCACAGAGCAATGGCCCACGCGGGACATAACAAACGGCGAGGCCATATTGTTTTTTGGTCAATATTTGCGCGCCAGCCAGCATGGTGCCATCGTCACAAATCCCAATGGCAGTCGTGTGCCACGC
>CALQBW020000114.1 GCA_943328915.2 Singulisphaera sp. GP187
AGGCAATGATTTGGGTGACTTGCGCTGCACTTTCTTGGACGAATTCGAGTCGCACATGGCGGACACCCGCAGAAAGCCACGCTGCCATGTGTTTACTTCCTTCTTGAGCTTCAGCACCAAATACCGTATTGCGACAACCAACATCGGCAATGACTGGATGTTCTCGGCCGTTGCGATCACGTAATGCCACCTGGTGGGATTCACAAGGGCGACCGCAATCTTTGTAACTTGTCCCTGTTGATAAAAAACGACAAAAGACACAGTGCTCGGTGTGAAATACCGGCAAATGATGGTAGGCGATAACCTCAATCGATTGATTCCCCAGCTGGGTAATCATATCTGCAATTTGCATGGCATTACAATCGTGAGTCGGAGCGAGGCGTTGAATCCCGGCATCGAGCAATACCTGTGCCGATAATACATTGGCAGCGTTGAGACTAAAATCACCGATTAATTCGGTCACACCAGCCGCTTGTAATTCGGTCAATGTGCCCGCACCACGCAACACAATCGGACAATCAAGCTTAGCCAAAAAATTAATAATCCGTTCTTCGCCTGGCTTGATGACGCGTGGGCTGGCGACTTGGACCACAAGCCCCGACGATTTCACTTGATCGACTGCTGTTTTGAGTCCATATAATTCAAGGTAATCAAGGGTAATACTCGCAGGGCGGGCCGCAATCGCTGCTGCCAACTGCCACGAATGGCGCACCATGACATGTAATTGGGGCAACATTGTCGGGTTATTCCGGTTTTGCACCGTTGCTTGCGCGACACCAAGCTGATCGATAGGGTCTAGGGTGACATGCACCATCACCGCAGCTTGGACGACTTCGAGTTGGGCTACGGCTTCGCGACGTAATTGATTCAAGGCCGAAATCGGCATACAAATCGGTGCGTCGCCATGGTATTGAATGTCGTGAAGTTGATACACACTACTGCCAAGGCGCCCGAGTTGCTGGACTAAGATTTCGTGGGTCAACGGACGGGCCCCAGGTTCGGCAATCGGGGCATCCACCACCACTTGGACTTCGGGGTGATTGACAAGTCGCCATGTCATTCGCAACGGTTGTTCAGGCAATGTTTCGATTAAAATTTGAACCGGTTGACGCGCAACCGGCTGGGCCGGCTCGAGGTACGGTTTGACTTCTTTGGCGACATTCACGTCATGCGAACGCCAGACCCAATCACCGATGCGAATCCGTTCCGGGGCAATTGCCCCACGCCCGAAAGAAAGTTGTTGCCGACCATCTGGGAGCGTATCGATGGCGAAAATGCGCCCGCCTTCTTCGGCTTGCTCCGGGCTCCGCCAATCGGCAGCATCAAATACCAAACCGTCGCCTAGTTTAAGTGGCACGTCGTTGGGGGTAATGACAATTTGCTTGCCGTTTATCGCAGCCACATGCCCCACCAACACTCCACGGTGGCGTGGTGCCCGCCCGCTTACCACGGTTTGGTGGTTGGTTCCACTCAAAAACGACGGCGCAAGCCCACGTGAATAGACCTGTTCCAAAAGCAGTTTTTCGCTTTGGCCGACCGGGGATGGCAGACCCGACATCGCCGCATCGACAGCCGCACGATACGCCCGTGTGGTCAACGCCACATAATCGGCATCTTTGTATCGGCCTTCGATTTTGAGAGAAGCAATACCCATGGCAACAATTTGCGGTACCAAATCGATCGCCATTAAATCTCCAGGCGAAAGGAGGTAACGCGCGTCACCAAGAGGAGTTTCGACGCCGTCAACCATTAATTCATACGGCAAACGGCATGCTTGTGCACATTGGCCACGATTGGCACTCCGACCGCCCCATGCTTCAGACGAAAAGCATTGGCCGGAGTACGACACACACAACGCTCCATGCACGAACATTTCTAGTTCGACCGATGTTTGGGCTTTAATGGCACTGATTTCTTCGAGTGATAATTCACGCGCCAACACCACGCGGTTTATCCCGAGGCGGCGCGCAAATTCCACTCCAGCGGCATTGGTAATACTCATTTGTGTACTACCGTGAATCTCGAGAGTGGGTGCGATTTGTTTGGCGAGCTTAGCCATGCCGATGTCTTGCACGATAATTGCATCGACACCGGCAGCAGCGATTGCCGCAATCGCACGGCTTGCTTCAATCAATTCATGACCAAATATCAAAGTATTAAAGGTCACAAAGCCACGCACCCCGCGACGATGCAAGGTTTGCATCACATTTGGGAGCTCTTCAAGCGTAAATCCTACTTTGGCACGGGCGGTAAAATGCGTTAAGCCAAAATAGACAGCATCGGCGCCTGCTTCAATGGCAGCGTCTAGTTGTGGCCAATACCCAGCAGGACTCATGATTTCGGGACGAAGTGTTTTATTCATACCTCTATTATACAGCCGTAGTGGCGTGCTGACGCATGCTATTGCGGAGCAACTGCGCAAATACGAAATACGCGCCACAAGGTAAATACTTCAAAAATTTCACTCAATAACCAGTGATATGTTACAATGTATCGGTAATTAGCGTATATCTGAATATGGTCCAAGGAGGATCACAATGGATTACCAACCACGTCCCGAGCACAAATTCACCTTCGGGCTATGGACTGTCGGCAATGTCGGACGCGACCCATTTGGTGAGCCTGTCCGCGTTGCAAAGTCACCGGTTGAATTGGTTCATTTGCTTGCTGATGTAGGCGCCTATGGCGTGAACTTCCACGACAACGACTTAGTGCCCATCAATGCCACCAACGACGAACGGAATCAAATTGTACGTGACTTCAAAAAAGCGCTGAATGATACCGGCTTGGTCGTGCCGATGGCTACCACCAATTTGTTTAGCGACCCGGTCTTCCGCGATGGTGCATTTACCTCAAACGACGCGTCAGTACGGGCCTATGCCGTACAAAAAACCATGCGTGCCATTGATTTGGGTGTTGAATGTGGCGCCAAAATCTATGTGTTTTGGGGTGGCCGTGAAGGTACCGAAAGCGACGCAACCAAGAACCCCGCAGAATCGATGAAGCGCTTCCGCGAAGCAATTAACTTTTTGTCACACTATTCCAAGTCTCAAAAATATGACCTGCAATTTGCCCTCGAACCTAAGCCAAACGAACCCCGCGGCGATATCTTTTTGGCGACCGTCGGGCATGCCTTGGCCTTTATCAATACCCTTGACCACCCCGAAATGGTCGGCGTCAATCCCGAAGTCGCCCACGAAACAATGGCTGGGCTCAACTTCTTGCATGGTGTAGCTCAAGCGTGGGAAATGGGCAAGCTCTTCCATATCGACCTCAACGACCAAGTCGTGGGTCGCTATGACCAAGACTTCCGCTTTGGGGCCGCCAACATCAAAGGTGCGTTCATGCTGGTCAAGTTCCTCGAAGATGTGGGCTATAGTGGCAACAAGCACTTCGACGCCCACGCCTTCCGCACCGACGATTATGACGGTGTCAAAGCCTTTGCCCGTGGCTGTATGCGCACGTACCTCATCCTCAAAGAAAAGGCTGCCCGTTGGAATGCCGACAGCGAAATCCAAGCATTGGTACGCCAAGTCAACAGCATTGCGCCTGGGTTGCCTGCCTGGCAAGGTGGATTCAGCCCCGAAAAAGCCGCGGCACTGAGCAAACACACCTTTGATCGCACCGCCATTGCCAGCAAGGGTCAACCCTACGAACAAATCGACCAATTAACCCTCGAAGTGTTGATGGGCGTACGCTAATCATGCACCCATCGTTGCCGTCGTCGTAGAAAACCGTAGCCTACTACGGCGCTCCGATGACGGCACTTTTGTAATACACAGGACAACACAATGCCGTTATTTCTTGGACTAGACATCGGCACCTCGGGTGCCAAAGCAATTGTGTGTGACGGTGATGGGCTTATCGTTGCCATGACACTTGCCGAATATCCTATTTCGACTCCGCAACCGCTCTGGAGCGAACAAAACCCCAGCGATTGGTGGCACGGCGCCCAACGAGCCATCCGTGACGTCGTCAGCACCGTTGATGCCTCCCAAATCGTCGGTATCGGGCTGACAGGTCAAATGCACGGCTCGGTTTTTTTGGATGCAAACCAACAGGTCATCCGCCCCGCCTTGCTTTGGAACGACCAGCGCACCGCCGCTGAATGCAGCGAAATTGAACGTAAAATCGGCGCCCAGCGCTTAATCGAAATCGCCGGCAATCCAGCCCTCACCGGTTTTCAAGCCCCCAAGATTGTGTGGGTGCGCAACCACGAGCCTGCGAATTTCGCGCGCATCGCGCACATCCTTTTGCCCAAAGACTATATCCGTCTGCTCCTCAGTGGGGTCTTTGCCACTGATGCCGCCGACGCCGCGGGCACATTGCTGATTGATCTTACTAGCCGCGATTATTCAGCTGAGATCCTCACCGCCCTCGAAATCAAACGTGAATGGCTGCCAACCGTCTACGAAGGTCCCAGCATCACCAGTCACCTCACGGCTGATGTGGCTAACGCCCTCGGATTGACCGCCGGCATCCCCATTATTGCCGGTGGTGGTGATAATTCTGCGGCAGCGATTGGCACAGGCATTATTAAATCTGGGGTTGTCAATAGTAGCATTGGCACCAGTGGCGTCGTATTTGCCCATAGCGATAGCATCGCCCTCGATCCCCACGGCCGCCTGCATACGTTTTGTCATAGCGTACCAGGCGCTTGGCATATGATGGCCGTCACCTTGTCTGCTGGCGGAGCCTTTGGTTGGTTGCGCAACACCTTGCGCCAAACGGGTGCCAGCACCTTGTCGTACGACGATCTCACCGCTGCCGCAGCCAACATTCCTGCGGGCGCCGAAGGGCTGATTTTTTTGCCGTACCTGTCAGGCGAACGCACGCCCCACCTCGACCCATTGGCCCGTGGCGCCTTTGTGGGACTGACTACCCGCCATGGCATCGGTCACATGGCACGTGCAGTAATGGAAGGGGTGACGTTCTCGCTGCGCGATGGCATCGAAATCATGCGCGAACTCGGTGTACCCACCACTGACGTGCGGGCAACCGGCGGCGGTGGCAAAAGCCCACTTTGGCGCCAGATGCAAGCCGACATCTACAATGCGCCGGTATCAACTCTCGCCGCCGAAGAAGGTCCCGCTTATGGCGCGGCCCTGCTCGCTGGCGTCGGTACCGGTCATTTCGCTGATGTCAATGACGCGGTCACCCGCTGTGTGCGGGTCGTCGCCACCATCCAACCCGACCCCGCCATGGTTGCCAAATACAACCAGATTTATGCGATTTACCGTAGCATGTATAGTCATCTCCGCGCTGACATGCATGCGCTCGCACAACTCTAACAAATGCAAAGCCCCACCGCGTGCAAACCTCTTCGGTGACAATCGTCACCGGAGAGGTTTTTGCTTGACAGTCCCCAAAACCTCATCTATACTGAATTTAATTTTAGGATAGCCTAAATTAATTTTTCGCATCCAATAGATATTAACGCAAACACCCCACAAAGGACTATCTATGCACCAAGAGAATGTAGACACTAACAGCATACCCACGGGAAATAACGGTTGGCGCGAAGCCCGCCATGAATATTCGTTACCCGAAGTATTTTCTTCTATCAAAATCCCAACTGATGCGGGATTTTGGCGCACGTTACTCGCATTTGCGGGGCCAGGTTTGATGGTTGCCGTAGGATATATGGATCCTGGCAATTGGGCAACTGACATTGCGGGGGGTGCTCAGTTTGGCTATTTGTTGCTATCAGTAATTCTGATTTCCAATTTCATGGCAATTTTGCTACAGCATTTAGCACTCAAACTGGGGGTGGTCACTGGACGTGATTTGGCGCAAGCCTGCCGTGACCATTATTCACGTCCAGTATCGTTTATACTATGGATATTATGTCAAATAGCAATTGTCGCATGTGATATAGCCGAAGTCATTGGTGCGGCGATTGCCTTGAATCTATTGTTTGGGATTCCGATCGTATATGGCGTCATAATTACCGCCCTCGATGTGCTAATGGTGCTTTTTTTGCAGAGCAAAGGCTTTCGGTATATCGAAAGCATTGTAGGCGGGTTGGTTTTTGTAATATTTATCTGTTTCATGTATGAAATGGCCGTATCGAGTCCCTCCATTGCGGCGATTTTGGTGGGGTTAATACCTTCACCACAAATCGTGTATAACCCTGATGCGCTCTATATCGCCATCGGCATCCTTGGGGCGACGGTCATGCCGCACAATTTGTATTTGCATTCAAGTATTGTTCAGACCCGCAACTTTGCCCGTGATGACATTGGCAAAGCCATGGCCATTAAATTTGCCACGATTGATTCGACGGTGTTTTTGTTATTTGCCCTGGTAATTAATGCGGCGATTTTGATTTTGGCTGCCGCCACCTTTTATGGCACTGCGCATGCCGGTGTGACCGACATCGCCGATGCCTATAATTTACTGACACCCTTATTAGGGGCAAGCTTTGCGAGTATTGCCTTTGGGGTAGCATTGTTGGCATCGGGGCAAAGCTCGACATTGACAGGTACGTTGGCCGGCCAAATCATCATGGAGGGCTTCCTCAAAATTCGCTTGCCCAGTTGGATGATTCGCGTGATTACCCGCGGGCTGGCCATCATCCCCGCGATTATTGTGGCCATAGTGTATGGCGAACGGGGTACCGGGGAATTGTTGGTGTTTAGTCAAGTAATTTTGGCGTTACAACTAGGATTTGCAGTAGTGCCACTAGTCACCTTTACCAGTGACAAAACCAAAATGGGCAAATTTGTCAATCCACTGTGGCTAACGGTTTTAGCATGGGGCATCACGGCAGTAATTATTAGCCTCAACGCATATCTCGTATTACAAATCGTGATTGGCTAAAAAATCCCCCCTGTGCGTATTGCACAGGGGGGATTTCTTTGAACATTTTAGGCAATAAACGCCAACACTGCCGCCATAAATGCGGTGGGGTTGTCGTGGTGCATTTCGTGACCGACACCGGGGATTATTTGGGCGGTCAAATTGGGCATATAGTTGACCAACGCCTCTGCGAATGCAGCCGGGACGACGCCCCCTTTGTCTGCCTCACAATAGAGCACCAAAATCGGCACAGCGACTGGTTTGAGCCAATCCCACAACAAAATCTTGCCTGAATTCAACCAAATCGGCAGGATAGGGTCGTTATGGAGCTTGGCATAGGCCCATGAGTCGAGGGCTTCGTCGCTCCAATGGGGAACTTCACCCCGTTTGAAGGCCACCAATTCAGCATGGCTCATAGTCAACCACTGGCGTAACCCGGCAATCCACGGATCACGGCGCTCAGCGATATAGGCTTCGTCGCCAGCCATCGGCCATACCGCTGGATCTTCGAGAACCACTTTGCGTACGAGTTCTGGGTGGATACTCAGCAACGCCAAGCTCTGGGCGCCACCCATCGAATGCCCAATCACCACTGGTTTATTGAGACCAAGCGCAACAATGAGCGCTGCCGCATCGGCACCAATGATGGCGGTGGCATAGTCACTGGCACGATCTGATTCGCCATGGCCACGCCCATCAGGTGCAGTGACACGGTAACCGGCAGCGACCAATTGCGCTATTTGTACGCTCCAGTACATGCCACATCCGGTAATCCCATGGAGCAAAAGCACATCGGGGCCTTGGCCGGCTTGGTGAACATTCAGGGTGACACCAGTTGAGAGCATTACTCGTTTTTGGGTTGTTGCAATCATTATCCAATCCTATCGTATTTTGGGAACGCTGGTGTATTGTACCTTGGCATGAAGCGACAAACAAACACCCCCTCGTCTTGCGACGAGGGGGGTAGAATGGGGTGCGCGACGGGTTTCGAACCCGCAACCTCGGGTGCCACAGACCAGCGCTCTGCCGTTGAGCTACGCGCACCACAACGAGCACTAGTATAGCATAACTCTGTGGCGCGCGCAAATTGAATTTGTGGTTATGGAGTAACCCAG
>CALQBW020000115.1 GCA_943328915.2 Singulisphaera sp. GP187
CGGTCTGATGCTGGACACCAAAAAAGCCGTCAGTACTGCCGAAAGTATGGCGTTGTTTGGGTTGCCGGTGTCTGATTTGCAGACCGAGACGATGTCAGATGGTAAGCAGTACCAAGTGCAATGGTTTGAGCGCGCCCGCTTTGAGCTCCATCCCGAGAACCCCGCGCCCTACAATGTGCTCCTCGGCCTGCTAGGCAACGAAGTGGGCGAGTTCGATTATTCGTTGGATGATAAGCCGCTGCGAGAACTGACATTAAACCTCGGTGACTTCCCGAGTGGGATGGAGTTGACCCGTGAGCAATCATATATGCCAGATTCTGCCGCACAAAATTGGACTGATCCAAAACATGCGTCTGAGTTATTTAGCGCTACTGGTCGGCTTGATAGTTTTACGGCTAGTTTCCATAGATCACTAATCATTAATCTCGATGGCATTGGTGCTGATAATGTATACACTTTCGTTACACATACCCGAACTATTCAAGGAGCAAAAGCACTTTATCCAGAATTATTCAGCGATGTAGTAAAAAATGAGGCAGTGAATTCTCCCGTACTTATCAATGTAGCTATCCAAAATGTTGACCAGGTTACTTCATTTAAAACTTCTAGCTATAAATGTGATGCGCATTTCCAGGATGGCTCAACGGAAGCTTCGACTTGCACATATATCTATATCTACTTCAGAACTAACAATCTAATTGGTTTTATTCGAGCTGGTGGGCTTACGGCAAATATTGACCTACCAACAATTACACAATTGGCCCAAAAAGCTGCCGACCGCATGGGCCGATAATTACTCACGGTGACATTCCCCCACACCGCGCTACGATATACAGTGGAGCGGTGTGGGGTGGCATTTGACATTCAACGGTTCGACCGCTATCATGTAGGCATTGCGATGAAGAGGAAGAGTAACTCCTCATCATGACCCCCCAGAGAGCCGACGGTTGGTGGAAAGTCGGTGGTGTCGTGAGGTGTGAATGGACCTTGGAGCTGCGGACCGAACGGGGCCCCCCCTCAGTAGAAGCCGCCGGAGCTTACCACCGTTATCATGGTAAAAAGTGTTGCCCCACCTGCGTGAATTTTGCGCATTGGGATGCACGGAAAGCGCGTCACGTTGTGACGAATCGGGGTGGCACCGCGGGTAATTTACCCGTCCCTGCATCAGCAAGGGACGGTTTTTTGTATGCCAAAAGCAGTATGGAGGAACGGATGACTCCCCAAAAACGCATTCTCACGGGCGATCGCCCCACCGGCAAATACCATTTGGGCCACTATGTGGGCTCGATTGCCAATCGCCTACGCCTGCAAAACGACTATGAATGCTATTTCATCATCGCCGATTTGCACACCCTGACCACCAAACCCAACAAAGCCGAAGTCATGGGCATCGAACAAAACATCCGTGACATGATCATCGACCAGTTGGCCTGTGGTCTCGACCCCGACAAAGTCACCTTTTATGTGCAATCGTCGGTCAAAGAAATCTATCAGATTAACCTGATTTTCGAAATGCTGGTCTCGGTCGCCCGCTTGAGCCGCTTGCCCAGCATCAAAGACATGGCTCGCGCCGCCCAAATCGACGACGAGCAGTTGCCCCTCGGTTTGCTGGGCTACCCGGTGCTCCAAGCCGCCGACATTTTGATGCCCCGGGCCCATTTGGTGCCGGTCGGCAAAGACAACGAAGCCCATGTCGAAATCACCCGCGAAATCGCGCGCCGCTTCAACTTTTTGTACGGTGAAGTCTTCCCCGAACCCGATGTGCTGGTGCCAGATTCCGGCACCCTCATCGGTACCGACGGCCAAGCCAAAATGAGCAAAAGCCTCAACAATACGATTTTGTTGTCGGACGATGCTAAAACCGTCGAACAAAAAGTCCGCGGTATGTATACCGACCCCAACCGCACCCGCGCCGACATCCCGGGCAAGGTCGAAGGCAATCCGGTCTTTATCTACCACGACATGTTCAACCCGGATGTGGCCGAAGTCAACGACCTCAAAGACCGCTACCGCACCGGCAATGTGGGTGACGTCGAAGTCAAAAAGAAGTTGGCCATCGCCATCAACAACTTCCTCGAGCCGATGCGCGAACGCCGTGCCATCTATGAAGCCAAACCCAATTTGGTCGACGAGATTTTGGCTGCTGGTAATGCCAAAACCCGCAAAATCGCCCAAGAGACGGTGCGCATGATGGACGAAGCCATGGGTTTGCTGTACTTCAAAAACTAACCACACCCACGGGGTGTTTTGTCACCCACCGTGATTTGTAGATTGCCGCCGAAGGCGCGGTAAACTGCCACGGTGGGTGAGATTCAAGAGGAGAACGCCATGCAATTCGTGCCGTCCCTTGCCGAGATGCAGGCTATGACGAGCCAAGGCAATTTGTGCCCGTTATATACCGAAATCGCCGCTGACCTCGAAACCCCGGTGTCGGCGTATCTCAAAACTGCCCAAGGCCCGTGGAGCTTTTTGCTCGAATCGGTCGAGGGTGGCCAACATTTGGCGCGCTATTCGTTTATCGGCACTGACCCCTATATGACGTTGCGCTTCGCCAACGGCAAAGCCCACGCCGTCCAAGGGGGCTACAAACAAACCATCGCCTACGAGGATCCCCTCGAATTGCTGGCCTCGTACCTCGCCGATTACCGCCCGGTGCGCTTGCCCGATTTGCCCCGTTTTGTGGGGGGCGCTGTGGGCTATATGGCCTACGAAACCGTCGGCAACTTCGAGCGCATCCCGCGCCCCGAGCATTGTGACTACGAAATGCCCGATGGCATGTGGCAATTTGTCGATACGTTGTTGGTGTTTGACCACGTGCGCCACCGCATCAAAGTCATCAGCCACGTGCATCTCGATGCTGACGATTTGGCCGCCGAATACCAACGGGCCCAATTGCGCATCAACGCCATTGTCAATCGCTTGCGCCAACCCTTGCCCGCCAACATGGCGTTGCAAGAAGGACCGATTCCCGCCAAAGTGCCGGTGACATCCAACGTGTCGTTGGGCGAGTATGTCGAGCGCGTGTTGCACGCCAAAGAATACATTGCCGCCGGCGATGTTTTTCAAGTAGTGCCGTCACAACGCTTTAGTCGCCCCATCACCACCGATCCATTCACGGTGTACCGTGCCTTGCGTACCGTCAACCCCTCGCCCTACATGTTTTATCTGACCACCCCTGACGGCATCCTGGTGGGGGCGTCGCCTGAATTGCTGGTGCGAGTCGAAGAAGGCATCGTCACAACCCACCCTATTGCCGGCACTGTGCCCCGCGGTAAAACCGCCGAGGAAGACGAAGCGCTGTCGCAACAACTGCTCAACGACGAAAAAGAAAAAGCCGAGCATTTGATGTTGGTCGACCTCGGGCGTAACGACATCGGTCGGGTGTCGAAGCCGGGTACGGTACGGGTGCCGCGCTTCATGCAAATCGAAAAATTCAGCCATGTCCAACATTTGGTCAGTCATGTGACGGGTGAATTGCGTGACGACATGCGCGGTATCGACGCCTTACGGGCCTGCTTCCCTGCTGGCACCGTCAGTGGCGCCCCCAAAATCCGGGCCATGCAAATCATCGCCGAACTCGAACAATCACGGCGGGGCGTGTATGCCGGTGCCGTCGGCCATTTGAGCTTCAACGGCGACCTCGACACCTGTATCGCCTTGCGCACCATCGTGATTGTCAATGGCATCGCCTATGTGCAGGCCGGCGGCGGCGTGGTGGCCGACAGCGATCCCGAAATGGAATACCGCGAGAGTTGCAACAAGGCCGCCGCTCCCCTGCGGGCCCTCGAACTCGCCGACCGCTTCGTCACTGATGGAGGTGTGGCATGATTTTGCTCATCGACAACTACGATTCCTTTACCTACAATCTGGTGCAGTATTTGAGCGAACTGGGTGCCGAGGTGCTGGTTAAACGCAACGACCAAATCACCGTCAAAGAAGCTGTCGCCCTCAAGCCCGAACGGGTTGTGGTGTCGCCGGGACCATGTACCCCCAGCGAGGCAGGCATCAGCATCGCCATCATCAAAGAGTTGGGCCCCAAAATCCCTACCCTCGGCGTCTGCCTCGGGCATCAGTCGATCGGGCAGGCCTTTGGGGGCATCGTCGAGCGCGCCCCGATTGTGATGCACGGCAAACGTTCGGCTATCAATCACGACGAGCAGGGTTTGTTTGCCGGCTTGCCACAGCACTTCATGGCCACCCGCTACCACTCACTCATTGTGCGCAAAGACGGGCTCCCTGACCAGCTCGAGACAACGGCGTGGACCGACGACGGCATCATCATGGGCCTCAAACACAAGAAATATCCTATCTATGGCCTGCAATTCCACCCCGAATCCATCATGACCGAGCATGGTCACGCCATGTTAAAAAACTTTTTGGCGGTGTAAGTAACGGCGTCATTGCATGGCGCCGAAACGTAAGGGCGATGCTATCACGGCAGGCCGTGACCAATCGCCCTGCCGTCAGGGCATCGCTCAAGGACACGCACATGCATACCATCACCTACCACACCGCATACGATCACCAACTCACCGCCACCCAACACCACGCCATCCGTGCGCTCCTCGACGAAGCCTTCGCCGACGAATTCAGCGATGAAGACAACGACCACGCCAGCGGCGGCGTACGGGTCATTGCCATGGATGGTGCCCTAATTGTCGGGCATGCCGTGTTAGTTGCGCGTACCATCACGATTGCGGGAACTGCCTGTACCGTGGGCTATGTCGAAGGGGTGGCGGTGGTGCCGGCCCGCCAAGGGCAAGGGATTGGTGCGCAAATAATGCGCCAAATTACTGACATGGCGCAACGTGATTTCGATATTGCCATGCTTTCAACCGGTAAATTTGATTTCTATGCCAAATTCGGCTGGCAACGCTTTGCGGGTGAGAGTTTTGTGGATGATCACGGCACCATCATCCGTACTGCCGCCGAAGACGAAGGGCTGATGTTGCTCACGCCCCTCAGCCACCTCAATCAGCCGGGGGTGCAGTGGGTCTGTGATTGGCGCACCGGCGAAGTTTGGTAATCACGGGATATCTAGCGCTTTCGGGTCACTGGGAGCGACGTGGTGCGGCTTGTCTGTACCGCGATTTTTTGGAGCAATTTTTGCAATCCATGCCCCACCCGCAGTTTCATGATCTGCCTGAATTCTGCTTGGGCATAGTACTGTATCATCTACGACAGCCAGCCAATGAGCGTATAATACGCATAATTACACGAGTTGATTGCGCCAAGGAGGCCGCATGTCACACCATCCTCGCCCCCCCGTCATCCCCCTCGATTTGCAGTGGATCAATGCTACCACCATCAATCGTAGTGCAGTCGAACGGCGTTGTGCCAGCCATACCGCCCGCCGCAGTGTCAAACAACAGACGCAAATGGCCTGGTTGCTCCGGGCCATTAGCTGTATCGACTTGACCACACTGGCTGGTGACGATACCGACGCCACCGTCTACCGCCTCTGCGCCAAAGCGCGCCAACCGGTGCGGGCTGACTTACTGGCTGCCATGGGCATGGCCAGCGCTGGGATTGCGGTGGGCGCGGTCTGTGTCTACCACGAAATGATTCCGGCGGCGGTTCAGGCCTTGACCGGCACCACCATACCGGTAGCAGCCGTGTCGACGGGCTTCCCTGCTGGTTTGACCCCCTTCGAGACGCGTTTGCGCGAAATCGAATTGTCGGTGGCGGCCGGTGCCCAAGAAATCGACATCGTCATCTCGCGCCGCCACGTGCTCAACGCCAACTGGCAGGCACTCTACGACGAGGTTTGTGCCTATCGCGCCATGTGTGGTGATGCTCATTTGAAAACTATTTTGGCCACGGGTGAATTGGGGACTTTTACGGATGTCGCGCGGGCCTCGCTGGTCTGCATGATGGCCGGCGCCGATTTCATCAAAACATCGACGGGCAAAGAGCCCGTAAACGCCACCTTGCCCGTCAGCCTCGTGATGATACGGGCGATTCGTGATTTTCAACAACAGACTGGGCATATCGTCGGATTCAAGCCCGCCGGTGGCATCCGTACCGCCAAACAAGCACTCGATTGGCTATTGTTGATTGACGAAGAACTGGGCAGGGATTGGCTGGACGCCAGCCGCTTCCGCTTTGGGGCGAGTGCCTTGCTGGGGGACATCGAACGCCAAATTGAACACGGCATCACCGGCATTTATTCGGCGGCTCATCGCCACGCCATGGCCTAAATCACGCTGTAAATAACCAATAGATTGTGTTGAAATAGCCGTTGTTGATTGTGAGGAATTATGACCGTGTCAGATATTTTTGCGCAGATGTCACTGGGGGCTGCGCCCGAAAGCGCCGCCGTGGCCAATCAATGGCTCGATGCCCACCAGCGCCGCTTTGGGCTCTACATCGGCGGCAGCTGGCAATTGCCCCCCGCCGACGCCGTGCTGATTGACAGTATTAACCCTGCCAATGGCCAAAAATTGGCCGCCATCACCCAATCCCCCGCCAGTGCCATCGAGGCTGCGGTAGCTGCCGCCAACCGGGCTTTGGCGCCGTGGCAAGCCTTGAGTGGCTCGCAACGGGCACGGTTTTTGTATGCTATCGCCCGCCAAATCCAAAAACATGCCCGGCTCTTTGCGGTGCTCGAAACCTTGGACAACGGCAAACCCATCCGCGAAAGCCGCGACATCGACATCCCGTTGGTGATACGCCATTTTTATCATCATGCCGGCTGGACCCAGCTCGCCGACCAAGAATTTGCCGGGTATGCGCCGGTTGGTGTGTGTGCCCAAATCATCCCCTGGAATTTTCCCTTGCTGATGTTGGCTTGGAAGATCGCCCCGGCCATGGCTGCCGGCAACACCGTCGTGCTCAAGCCCGCCGAATGGACCTCGCTGACGGCCCTGTTGTTCGCCGAAATCTGTCACGACGTCGGGTTGCCCGCCGGCGTGGTCAACATCATCACCGGCGACGGTGTGGTGGGGGCGGCGCTCGCCGCGCATCCTGACGTACACAAAGTCGCCTTTACCGGTTCGACCATGGTGGGGCGCAAATTGCGCGAAGGGACTGCCGGCAGTGGCAAAGCCTTGTCGCTCGAATTGGGCGGCAAGTCGCCGTTTATCGTCTTTGCCGATGCTGATTTGGATGCTGCCGTCGAAGGGGTGGTCGATGCGGTCTGGTTCAACCAAGGGCAGGTTTGTTGTGCTGGTACGCGCTTGCTGCTCGACGAGCGCATCGCCCCCCAATTCACCACCCGTTTGACACGCCGTTTGCATACCTTGCGTGTCGGTGATCCGCTCGACAAAAGTATCGACATGGGGGCGATTATCGCCGAACGCCAACTGGCCCGCATCAAACACTATGTGGAGCTGGGGGTTGCCGAAGGGGCGACGTGCCATCAATCAACGGCTGCCTTGCCCCAAAATGGTTTTTATTACCCGCCCACGTTGCTCACCAATGTCTACCCGGCGGCGACGGTCGCCCAAGAAGAAATTTTTGGTCCTGTGATTGTCAGCATGACCTTTCGCACCCCCAGCGAAGCGGTCGCCTTGGCCAACAATACGCGCTACGGGCTGGCGGGCAGTGTCTGGTCACAAAACATCGACGTGGCCCTCGATATCGCCAAACAAATCAAAGCAGGCGTGATTTGGATTAATTGCACCAATCAATTCGATGCTGCCGCCGGCTTTGGTGGCTACCGCGAAAGTGGCTTTGGCCGCGAAGGTGGCCGCGAAGGGATGTACGAATACCTCAAGCCCATCGCGCAGCCGCTGGTACATCCAACGCCGTCGTTTGCAGTGCCGACTGATACTTCACCGCACGCGCATGTCATCGACCGCACTACCAAGCTCTATATCGCCGGCAAGCAGGCGCGTCCCGATAGTGGCTATAGTCGTGTGATTCGCGATGGCGACGGTGAGTCGATTGGTGAAGTAGGCGACGGCAACCG
>CALQBW020000116.1 GCA_943328915.2 Singulisphaera sp. GP187
GTTAATTTTGAGTATGGTGACAATCGGTTTGGTTCAATTTACTGAACCTAGTAGGGGACGATTACAGTTGCCATGGCAACGCGATTGGGCCGATATCCAACAACTCTATCGGCAACGCAAAGGCTTGTTGCAACTTGTTGGAGCTGCGGTGATCCTCAATATGTGTGTGTTACCTGTTTTTAGTTTGTTGCCCTATCTCGTGACTGATTATTTCCATGCTGAAGCCTGGTTGTTGGCGTGGTGTGAATTTGCCGGTGGGATCGGGATGATCTTGGCTGCGGTGGTGTTGGCTGTATGGGGCGGATTCCGGCGCACCATCGTTACATTGATTTTTGCGGTAACGTTGCTGTTTGTGGCAATGCTGTTGTTGGCATTTACCCCTGCCGGGATGCCATTTCTGCTGGTGGCAGTTTTGGGATTAATTGGCTGGGCTGCGGCCTGGGCTCATGGACCACTTTTGGGTTTGCTCCAAGCCAATGTGCCGGCGACGATGCATGGGCGGGCGATGGCGGTATTGACGACTGCCATGAATGCCGCCGCCCCACTCGGGATTATCGCTGCTGGGGTAATGGTTGCCTGGGTCGGTCCGCAGTGGTGGGCTGGGAGTGTGGCGCTGGTGGTCGCGCTGGTGGTGCTCTGGGTACTCCGTGGCTCATTGATGCACCTCGAGCGCTAACCACGCATCTGATTGACTTCGAGGGGTTGGTGCTGGCACCGGCCGAGCAAGATTTGTTTTGTTGGTTCGACGATGTTCGTTGGCCGGATATTTTTGCGACATATGCACACGTGGTTGGTGGGCATTAGGTCGATGCGCAGGCGCTGTTGTGTTTAAGCTCAAACGCTACCTCGAAGATGTTTACGAGTGGGTGGCGGAATTAATCGTGCCGCAGATTACTCAGGCAGATTTTGTGCGTTATGCTGGTGAACCGTAGCGTGATCTGCGGCGGAGTGATGCAATGCTTGATGCGGCACACCGCATCAGCACGTGCTTGGCCACCCGATGATTGTGTGGTGATTTATTCACGATGGCCGGTATTTTTTTCACAAAAACAATAACGACACAAAAAATACCCCTCGTGATGTGGTGTTGCCACCGTGTCACGAGGGGTGAATCTAGGGGTTGTTAGGGCAATTTGAATACCATCACACGATGATTATCGCGGTCGACAACATAGATATTGCCATCTGGGCCGAATGCGACACCACTTGGGTTGGTGAACGAGGCATTGTCGTTGCCGCTCCCGCCCCAGCGGATGGTCTCTTGGCCATTGGCACCACTTATGGTAATGGCATTCTTTTTGGGGATTGCCGCGGCGATTTTGCCGCCTTGGATGGCAATGTATGGGTCATCATAGGTTTGCGCTTGCCAGCCATTAATCCGCCACGTGGCAATCGGAGTTGGGTTGGTTTGGCCGTTGCCATCGGGGGCAAAATACTGCACACGACCGTTCCAGGTATCACCGACCGCTACCGTGCCGTCGCCGTCAACAGCGACCCCAATTGGTTCGTTGAATTGACCTTCAGCGGCGCCATATGAGCCCCATTGGTACAAGAATGTTCCCTTATCGTCGGTGACGACGATACGCTTGTTACCCGTATCGGCGAGATAGATGTGCCCATCGGCGCCTGCGGCAATACCACGGGGACCAAAGAAACCCAATGGGTTGGCGGCGTTACCGTCTATGCTGCCATCAGTCATGGCTGCCGTGCGTCCTTCGCCGAAGTCTTGATCACCGGTGCCCCAGGTAGTTACCCATTCTCCGGTGGGCGCCAGTTTGACGATGCGGGCGTTCCAAGTGTCAGCGACGTAGATACTGCCATCGGGACCAATTGCGACGCCACGCGGTTCGTTGAATTGATTTTGCCCATTACCTTTGCTGCCGACACGCTTGCGTTCACTCCCGTCAGCACCATAGATCACGATCTGATGATTTTCGGTATCGGCAACCACAACAGTGCCATCTTTGCCAACGGCAATCCCACGGACATTGCCGAGATTGTTGAGCGAAATTGTATGATCAGCAACGATTTTGTATGTGGCACTCGTGGTAGTATTTGTATTGCTACCGCCGCTCCCACCGGCTAAATCTTTACGCACCCAGGTTTGCATCGATCGGCCACCAATGGTGAGATTATCGGGGAGCTGCCGGTACATCAAGTAGCGCCATGTCGTAGTCCAATGGCTGCGGTCGAGCGGCCACAGTATAGGTGCCAGCAATGACGGTAATTGTTTGGTATCAAGCGCGGTGCAAGCTTCTGCAGCTTTGCGTGCACTTAATGAACTGTAATAATAGGCTTTGTATCCATTCGCGGTGGGATCACATTTGTCACCTTCGGGGAACCACCAATTCAGTTGGCCATCCATCAACTTGACGTAATTGGCTTCGAGGGCTGTTTGTGCAGCATCGTTGACATGGTCTTTCGAAACCAACACGACAGGGGCCAATTCTTGGGCACTATCATCATTATTTTGCACATTAAATGAATCAGGTGTAGCGTCCGTGAAAAATTTATCGTCGCGGTCTTCGAGGCGTTTCATATCACGGAAATACCATTGGAATGGCCAGGCCAAACTTGCGCCATCTGATCCACCGACATCCATAATAATAGGCATCGACAAGCCGCCAGCCACATCGCCCGTAGTCCGCTGATTGCGGGTTTGGTTGATGGCCAAATCACGAACGAGTTTCACAATCCGCGGCACATCGGGTGAAGTCTGGGTGTAAACCATTGGGTCTCGGGCAGTATCAGGTGCTTCAAAGTTGATTAACCAGCTTGCACGTACCGTATAGGCGGCAAGCAATACGACAACGGTCAACAATACCAAACGGCCTATTTCGGCATAGCTACTTTTGCTTGCCAAATAAAATAAACCATACAACAACCCAGCAGCAACAAGCAATGGGAAGACGCTTTGGGCAGTGTTATTGGCACCACTTAGTTGGGCTATTCCGACGCCAAATGCGGCTAATGCTAAAATCGTCGCACCAGGGGCCAACCATATATTGCGACCAACCGGTTGATTTAGCTTGGCAATAATTTGCATGACGCCAATGACGACCAACACAAATGCAGGCACGGTAATGTGAATTGTCAGCCAAGGCATTTTTTCGCCTGCCCAAGAAACGAATACCAGCAAGCCCATGAACCAATAAATAACAAAGGTCAAAAAGAAGGATAATTCAGGAATCGTGTTCGTACCGGTGCGGCTGGCTTGGAATCGTTTGACGGCAGCGACCATCGCAGCAATCACGATACTAATAGCCCCAAACAACGCGAGTGGTTCATTGAGCCCCATCAACATTAAATAGTAATACCATGGCTGGTCGCCGCGGGCGACGCTTTGTTGGGAGCCTAACCAGTAGGATAAACCCTGATAGAGCCCATCCAAAATACCTCGGGGATCGGTGAAAAATACACTATAGAAAAGAACGAAAATTCCGATTGCAATTCCGAGGGCAATATACAAATCGTTGCGGGCTTCGAACCAGAGGTGTTTTGCGATCGGGGTGATAATTGGAGTGCTCGGCCACAGCTGGATGATTGCCAAACTGATACCGGCAATGAAGAACATCACAACAGCAATACCACTCGCATTCAGTGAAGTGGTAAGTTGACCGTTCCATAACCCGCTCAAAATGAACGCTTCAATCAGCAACGAAAATCCAACGAAAGCCAGTAAAACGATAGAGAGGATACGTTGGGAGAGTTTTTCGCTGGCGACACGGAGTGCAATAAACCAGAAAAACAAAAAGCCAATGATATAGTAAAGCTCATGCGTGGTGGTGGCTAGACCGATGCCCGCTGCCATAAGCCACAACCAAACGCTCTTGCGACTATCAATGTAGCGGAACATACCAACCACAATCCAAAATTCCCATAGAATCATCAGTCCATCGTGGCGTGCAAAGCGCGTAAAATACAAAATAACTGGGCTCAATGCAACGGCTGCCGCTGCCACCAACGTACCATTGCGCCCGAGGTATGGGCGTAACCACAATACCGAAGCCGTCAACCCAATTCCGGCTAAAGCCTGGGGCAAGCGTGCTTGCCATTCGCCATCACCAAACAAAAAGTAAGAAATAAAAGTCAAAATATACAGCGATGGGCCATGATAGACCGGGTCATAACAATACAAATCCGATGAACGCGCGCCGGCACAGGTGAATGGACCTGCCCCCGTGAAAAAACGCCACGTTATCCAGGCATGAATGGATTCGTCATGGTGCATGGCCATGTCGCCTAACCGAGTGAGGTGGAGCAAAATACTCGCAATAAAAATGAGCACCAGCGCCACGGCTTCGTACGAAATACGTGGCTTATCAACAGCAGTTGATTGATCAAACGTTGTTTCAAGATTAGACATAATATCTCCCACAGTCACGTGTTGTTAGCGAGCGCCGAGGCCGAGGCTCATGAACGGTGCAATCTCTGGACGAATTGCCACATAAAAATCCGATGACCCTAACGGGAAGCCGGTATCGCGGTACAGATAATAGCGCCAAGTGGCGACTGCGGTGTCGCTATTGAATGGTTGCCGCAATACTTTGGTCAAAAGCGATGCATCGTCATTAATTGGTTCGCTATACCAGCTTGGTTCCAATCGATATATCTGGTCTTCGGGGAACCACCAGCGTAAGGGGTATTTTTGGATGAGGAATCCGGGCAACGTATTTTCATCGATGCTCTTGAGATTTTCATCAAGTACAACGATGGCCATGATGTCATCACCGGGGACCGCAGGCGCTCCGGGTGGTTGCTCAACGCCGTTGGTGAAGTGGCGCATGTACCAATCCCAAATGGTTTCGTTGTCGTGCCAGATGGGCATACTCATATTGCCCAAGCGACTCATCGAGGCGTTGGTCAAATCATGGATAACACGCAAGGCGTCAGGTGTCGTTTGCGTGTAAATCATCATTTCTTTGGGGGTATCCCCACTTACATAGCTGAGACGCCATGCACTGCGAATTTCGTACAAGCCAAGTGTGCCACTGAAGGCAAACACCAGCATGCCAATACTCCATAATTTGCCATGGCTTGGTATATGCGCCAAAGCAATAACACTCACAAAAATGATGTACCCAATTGGAATCCATGGCGTCAGCCAGGCATATGAACTATCAGGGCGAATGGCATTCAGCATCAAAATGGTAGCCACAAATCCCAACACCCCACTCATGCCGAGCACCGTTATCAACCCTACTTTGCCATTTGGTTGATCGCGATGGTTCTGAATCCACATGTCGATTAATTGTCCGACGCCCCACGCCGCTAAAAATGTCAACGGGGTCAATGGGTGAATCGTCAGCCAGGGCATTTTTTCGCCAGCCCATGAGAAAATCGCAAACGAGCCAAGTGACCACCATGCAAAAATCATCCCTGTGGCCAAAACGGCACTCGGCATGCTTTTTGTTCGTAGGACTTTCACCAGCTGGAATATGATTAACACAATGCTTGCGAATGCTGTAATGACGACTAATGGTTCATACACTGCCAACATCACCGCATAATAATGGGTTGGCTGTCCTCCGCGTTTGACGTTGTGTTGGGCTAACCAATAGAGTAATGAACCAGAAACGCCACTAACAATACCTACCGGATTATAAAAGAAGGCACTAAAAAAGAGCACATAGGGAACTAATGCCAAACCCAAAGCTTTGAGCACGCGATTGTCTGATGTGGCTAAACTTGCAAAGGCGGTGATGAGCGGGTTGGGGGTTTGCAAGGCGCGTTGCCACAACGTCATCCCGTCACGGACGCGTTTCCAAACCACATACCACAAGGCGACGCCCCCACCAATGGTAAATAATAGCGCAGCCAAAATCGCAGGATGACGGAAGAATTGCCACAGCTTAAAGAAGTAGGCACTCAAATCGTTGTCCGATTGATTGCGTATACACAGGGCATACATGTTGTCGACAGTTTCGAGTGGTCCCAAGCCAAATAACGGCCCAGGTTGTTTAGCTTGGATGGGATTATCCACGTAGTCCTTCATGGGACTGCTTGGGCAGATGTAGGTGCCATTTTGGCGAGAAATAGTGATGTCTTCGGTTGGGTTGGTCGCAGGTTGAGCTTTGCCAGGTAAGACAAATGCGCATCCCACCAAAACAATTCCGATGGTCCCAAGGGCGATTAACCCCGGTCGCCATACTTGCCAAAAAAAGATTCCCAAAATCACTGGTAAGAATATTGCTACGAAAAGATATGTGGTTTCGAGGGTTGTCAGCATCAAACTCAATGCGACCGCACCCACAATTAACCATTGTGGTTCGCGACTTCGCGCATAGCGAAGCATGGCTATAACCACCAATACTTCAAATGTCACTGCATATATATCATGACGAAAAAAACGACCAATATACAAAAACACCGGTGAGGCAAGCATGATAATACTCGCAACAATTGCTCCAGTGCGCCCAATTTCACGGCGTAAAAGATACGGCGTTAAGCCCAATGCAATACTAAAAATCGCTGGGGTTAAACGCGCGGTTGTATCATTATCACCAAAAAGAAAATACCCCAATGCTCCCATCACATAGAGAAATGGGCCATGGAGCAATGGGTCATGCACAAATCCAAGTCCGGCGAACAATGAGTACGAATAGTCTGCATGCAAGGTTTCGTCGTGGTGTAATGCACGATTACCGAGCCCCCAGAGCCGTGAGAGAATGCTCAACCCCAAAATGACCAAAAACACTACATGATCTCGAGTGAGCGTGAATGATTTGGAGGGTGGCGTAATGGTGGCTTTTGCTGTCATTGATATATTTCATAAAATACAATCCGTTTGAAGTATACCATGAAAAATTTATGCAATGAAGTAGCAACTACATCCTAGGTGCATAAACAATCAGTTGTTTCATGGTTTTGGCATCATTCACCGCAAACTTTTTCGCAAACAAATTCAGAAATATCTGGTCAGGCGTTTTTGATACCGGGAGGTGTATTGGGTTTTCAGTCATAATTATTTTGCATTTTGTACGAATATACGTAGAAATCTATTTATTTTCACAGATTCGTAGTGAAATTCAAATAAGCCTGAACTCTTCAAGCATGCGTGAGATGTGTGTGATTGTTATGGCAAAGCAGTTGCCATTCTAAACGCTGATCAAATGGACTGACTCGGTGGTGCCATGTGGTGAAGGCCGTATTGTGGACCGGGAAGGCGACACGCCTTCGGAACCCTGCATTGAGATCGCAAGCCCACAAAAAGGCACACTCAATTACTCCACCGTGACAGACCACTGCGATTCGTTTCCCGGTGTGAAGGGTGGCGATGGCGTTGAGCGTGGCAGCACAACGCAATGCAAATTCATTCCAACTCTCGCCATTGGGGGCGACTTTGGTATGGACATCTTTGATTGCATTGTCAAATGTCGGATATTGTTGTGAAATGTCTTGATAATGCATTCCATCGAGTTCGCCAACGCGTAATTCGTGGAGATCATCATCCCAGGTTATCGGCAGATTGAGTGAGGGAGCAATAATTTGGGCGGTCATTTGGGCGCGTTTCAGAGTGCTTGCATAAAGGACATCATATTGCCATTGTTCCGCGGTTATCCGCTTTGCCAATGCGTGGGCTTGGGTAATACCTTTTGCAGTTAACCCGCGACAGGTCAAAGATTCAACAATCGGTTCTACGTTGGCATAGGATTCGCCGTGTCGAATAAAGGTTATTAGCGTATTACTCATTGTGCTACCTCATTGTTCATCGCGGTTGTTTCGAATATATGGGGTGCGGTACACAGATTTATGCTATTGGGATTGGCCGCAAACTAAATGCAATACGCACAATGAGCAAAAACAAAGTCGTGACAATGAATGCCACGATAGCAAAACTCGTGGGAATGCCTCGTTGAAGCCAAAGTGCACGTATCACCAACCCGATGGCA
>CALQBW020000117.1 GCA_943328915.2 Singulisphaera sp. GP187
TGGACACAAGGATCACACCAACGATTTTTCAAAAATTCTTGAAAGGTAATGTATATTCAACGCGGAAAAAAAGTTTTACCGAACAAAAGAAACAATCAGCAATTATCATATGTCACCAAGCACCACTAGCGACGGTTTAACAGACCTGCTTGGGCTACCACCAATGGGATAGCCTTGCTCCAACCGACGGTCATAAGATGGACCCCACGCACCCCGTCAATGGATAATACTTGTTGGCACAATTCGGCAGCGATGGTAACTCCTTCGGCTTCAGCGTCTTTGGCTGCTTCCATGCGGTCTATAATTGATTCGGGTACCCGTGATCCGGGCAAATGGTCACGCAAAAAGCGAGCCGATTGGGCAGATTTAATCACCATGATACCCGCCATAATACCCGCTTGTTGGTGCAATCCGAGCGTTCGCACTTCGTGCATCCATTCGGCAAAGCGTGCCACATCAAAAATAATCTGGGTTTGGATAAACTCTGCACCGAAGGTGATTTTACGTTCCAGCCGGGTTGCTTTTTCGATATTGGGATTGGCAACGCCGCCTACAAAATACTTTGGTGCGTCGGCGAGCGGGGTACCTGATTGCAATGTCCCTTCGTCGCGCAATGTCCGTAATATTTTGATAAGTTGAAAAGAATTCACATCAAGCACATTTTTGGTGTCTGGATGATCACCAATCTTGGGGTGGTCACCCGTCATTGCCAATATATTCGTCACCCCACATGCAGCCCCACCCAAGGCATCGGATTGCAATGCAATCCGATTACGATGCTGGCAGGTCATCTGGGCGATCACTTCATACCCTTGATTACGCAACAAAATAGCCGCAGTCATGGCAGACATGCGGCCTAAACCGCGTTGGTTATCAGTCAAATTAAGCGCATCAACGGATGGGGCAAGGTTGCCAGCAACCCGTATTAACGCAGCCGGCGAGGCACCGCGAGGTGGGGCAATTTCACCCGTTACCACAGTTTGACCGCTGGCTAATTGTTCGTGGAGACGACTTGAGTACACAGTGGTTCCTCACACGCCTCACGGCCACCGGTTGTAACGGCAGCCGTGAAACTGAATTCCAGAATTCTTATTGCGCGACGCCAACAGCTTTGGTTATGCCAATCATTTCGACACTACTCGTGCCATCACGCTCCACCCAGACTCCACACTCACTGCCATCTTGGCTTTCACCGAGGGTCACCGTGCTCCCATCAAACCGCAACGCTGGATGATACCACTTATAGACTTTTTCGGCTTCGCCTACCACATAGTGGCCGATCAATGAACGGCGGAAGCGGTCGCTACTACGGTTTGGTAAACTGCCATGAATCAACTGCCCATTAAAAAACAATACATCACCAGCCTGCATGAGCACCGGGGCGACTTTCATACCATCTGGCACCGGTACCGTCACATCAGTGAAACTTTGGGTTGGATCCGCAGAGATTGTGCAAAGGACCGGTAAATTATGGCTGCCCGGCACAATTTGCAAACAACCGTTTTCTTCATCACAATCGTCAAGTGCCAGCCAAGCTGCACAACAGGTCCCAGGTTCGACGCGTAAATAATATTGATCTTGGTGCAAAGCTTGCCCACGGGCGGTGGGTGGTTTGAAATAAATCATCGACTGCACGGCGTAGGGCTCGCTCCCCAAAATCGCAGTCATGGCAATTTTGAGGCGGCTATCCAATAAAAACTGCATACTGAGTTCGTCCCAGCGGTGCATTTGCAACATGCGGGGGAACCGTTTGAGCGGGTCGGACTGGTCTTTGACCGCATTCACTTCGGCCTTGGCACGTTTTTCGACATTGAGTTGCATATAATGCGATTGCATGCGGGCTACTTCGTCTGGCGAAAAAAGCCCGCGGACAATGGTGTAACCGGAATTTGTAAATTCAATAGTATGTGCGTCGTACATCATCGTGCTCCACAAATAAACGTAATTTAGTCTACAAACAACGGTGACATTTGTTGGAGTTTGAGCAACTGCTCCATGGCAAGCTCTGACGGTGCATGTACAAACCGCTCCGCAGCATCAAAGACATGCGGCAATATATTGACGTCACCCACCGTATTCAAAAATACACCCTTGCGACCCAACACCCAATGAGCGGCAGTGTCGATTTGGGCTTGTTCAGTCAATGGTTCGTACCAGGTAGCGCTATATCGGTCTACGCCTTCGGCCCATGGCCGACGCACAATGGCTTTGATAGTTTGCACCGCAACGTCACGTTCGCGGCAGCGGCTGAGCAGTTTTTCAAAATTAGCTGCGTATTCAGGATTTTGCATCATGATGTAGCTATACGGTAACAATACGCTATCGAAGTCAAAGCGTTCGAGCGATTCAAAGTGGCGCTTGGCAACTTGAACGCCGTGGCCGGTCACACCAATGTATTTTACCAGACCCTCTTTTTGGGCTTCGATACAGGCTTTGAGAGCGCCGTCTGGCCCCATGGCCACGTCCCATTCTGCTTGGTCAACCAAATTGTGCAACTGGATTAGCTCGATGTGATCGACTCCCATGCGCTTGAGCGAGGTACGGATTTGGTCGCGAGCGGCGGCATAGGTTCGTTCGCCCGTTTTGGTGGCCAAAAAGAAGCGATCGCGGCGGCCATGGCTAAACCACGGCTTAATGCGGTCTTCAGAATCGCCGTAGCTGGCGGCGGTATCGATATGGTTAATCCCATGTTCAATCAACAATTCGAGCGTGGCATCGGCGGTTTTTTGGTCGACACTCCCCAAAGCGGCGGCACCAAAAATCGTCTTGGTGCTCATATGGCCGGTACGTCCAAAGACTTGTGTTGCAATCATTACCGTAGCTCCTGTTTATTGAATATACATAGTTTACCATATGCCCATTGTGGCCAACAGAGCTGGTTAGCGCCGCACAAAATCTTCGTGCATGATACGGTCAAAACAATCCAACAAATAATCAGCATTGTCGGCATCGAACGGCATGGGCGGGCGGATTTTGACCACATTGTGGAAGGGACCATCGGTACCCGCCAAAATCCCATAATCGCGCAAGCGATTCGACACATACGAGGCTTCGTCGTCGGCTGGCTCTAACGTGGTGCGGTCACGCACCAATTCTACGCCCAAAAAGAGCCCAGCACCACGGACATCACCCATCAAGGCATGCTTGGGAGCAATGGCGCGTAATCCGGCCAGCAGGCGCTCGCCAATTACCAAGGCATTGTGTTGCAACGGCTCATCGCGCAACACATCGAGCACTGCCAACCCGGCCGCCATCGAGACATTGTTGCCCCCAAAGGTGGCGAAATATTCCATGCCGTTGTTGAAGGCATCGGCAATCGCCCTGGTCGTCACCACCGCACCCAACGGCTGACCATTGCCGATCGGTTTGCCCATAATCACGATGTCTGGCACTACGTCATGCACCTCAAATGCCCAGAAGTGTGTACCGATACGGCCAAAGCCTACCTGCACTTCGTCAGCCATACAGATACCACCGGCAGCCCGCACATATTTGTAGACATCGGCGAGGTAGCCGGCAGGCAAGACGATTTGACCACCCACACTGGGCAGAGTTTCGGCGATGTAGCCCCCCAATTGGCGCCCTTGGGCTTGGATGGTGGCAATCACCTCTTGGACCTGTAGTGCGTATTTGGCGCCGGCCTGGGGATCGGTGCGTTTGAACGGGCCACGGTAATCGCAAGGAATAGGAGCCGTAAAGACCCAATCTGGTGCACCTGTACCGCCAGGGCCAGCATGTTTATATGGACTTATGTCAATCAACGTATTGGTATGGCCATGATAGGCTGCTTCGAGCACGATTATTTCTTTGCGCCCGGTAGCTGCTTTCATCATCCGGATAGCAAGTTCATTGGCTTCGCTAGCCGAGTTCACAAAATAGCAGACTTCGAGTTCGTTGGGTAATGTGGCGGTCAAACGTCGGGCATATTCTTGCATTTGGTCATTGATATAGCGCGTATTGGTGCTGAGCAGGCCATATTGTGCTGTGGCCGCTTGCACCACCCGCGGATGACAATGCCCTACATGGGCAACATTGTTGTAGGCATCGATATAGGCTTGGCCATTGCTGTCGTATAAATATTGTTGCCAGCCCCGCACGATTTTGAGGGGGCGTTTGTACGAAATACTCAGATTGCCGCCCATCCGCTCGCGGCGCTCTTGCAAACTCTCCGCCAAGGGTTTTTGCGGGGCGGGGAAGCGAGCTAGATCCATACGGAGCAACAGGTTGGGGCTAGGGGACAACGACGCCCACACCGGCCGTTGCGAGGCATAACCGACGCCGGGGAAGTCGCGCCCCATGTCAATAAAGTCCAGCACTACTTGGAAGTGGACGTGGGTCGGCCATTTACCATTGACATCGGGGATCCCAAAGCTGCCAATTCGTTGCCCAGCCACCACTTCTTGCCCCATGACCAACGTGCGCATTGATTCGTCGCTGAGGTGGCCGTAGATGGTATAGAATTTGTCGCCATCGCTGGTGGTATGTTCGAGCACGGTCAAGTAACCGTAATCGAGATCCGCCGGCAGATATTCCAACATAAACACCCGGCCTGGCAAGACGGCATAGATGGCGGTGCCGGCCGGGCCCCAAAAGTCGATGGCCAAATGGAGCATGCGGCGTTCTTCGGTGATGCCCCCCGACAGCGCATAGCGGTCGGTGGTGTAGATCATACGGGGCTCGAGGTAACCACCAATCCCGATGCGGCCATCCATGTATTGTTCAATGATATGGGCAAAACGAGGCATCGAGGAATTACGTGGATCAGCGCCGAGCACTGGGCTGCCCACGCTCAAATCGAGGGCGACGGTTTCGTGGGCGGCCAATTCACGGCCCAACAATGGTGCCGTCGACTGCTTGGCGATCCAAGCCACGACACGGTCGTGTTGGGGTACCGGCGTATAGCCACAGGCGTTGCGCAAGCGGTAGTGAATCATGCGCCGGTGGGTTTTGGCCAGCAAACCGAGGAGTTGCCACGCCGGAGCTTCGCTGACCACCATGTAGGGGTCATCGGGTCGTTGTTGCTTGCGGATGGCCGACACCGTCACGCTGATACACAGTCGCATACAAATCAAATCAAACAACGCAGCAACTTCGGCTTCGTTGAGAGGGTATTGGGCATGGTAGGCGCTGGTCATCAGCATTAATGCATCGAGCGGTTGGTGGTGTCGCATCATGGCATAGGCAGCCGAAATAGCGAGCTCAGCCACCACTGCCGTCTGCATCATATCGCCGAAGTCCAACACGCCACTTACTTGGCGTTTTTGATAGCCGGGTGCCCCAACCACAAGGTTGTAATCGTTGGCATCACCATGAATTACCCCATGGCGCAATTGCGCGCCATGGCTGGTAATCGTGGCCTCAAAGGATGCCAGCATGTCGCGCACGATGGTTTGCTGAGCGGAGTCGGCGATGGTGTGCAGGTATTCACCGATCCAGCTGGCTCGCATCACATCCCATTCGAGGGTACGGATGGCGGCAGGATGGGAAAAATCACGCAATCCGGCGTCGATTTGACCTAATAATTGGCCGAGGTGGGTCACCAAGCTGTCGTCGACAGGATTGGCCTCCGCAAACAACGTGCCTTCGAGGTAACTAAGCATCCAGACGATTTGCGGTTGCGCGGCAATGGTCTGGAGCGACCATTGGACACCGGTGGTCTGGGAAATCACCCGTTGTACCGGCATACTTGCGGCCGTGTGTGCCAAATGGGTGAGGGCGGCAATCTGCATCTCGACAAAACTACTGTGGCGCTCGGGGTGCATAATTTTTAATACAAAACGGTTGCCTTCGGGGTGAATCACCACTACATTGGTATCGTATTCGCCGGGTAAGCGTTGAATTTGCGGGACGAAACCGTAACAGCTCTGCGTGATGGCAATCAATTGGGCATCGGTCAGGGGGATAGGCTGAGCCGCAGAAATCATAATGACCTCATTTACATAGCAGGATACTTAAGTATATCGTGAAATCAGAAGATCTCTGTGAAGAATTTCTCTGATGTGCGCACAAGGCACACGAAAGGGCCGAATCAGCCCCACCCCACTGTCATTGCAATGGGGGCTGTGGTGATTGCAATGACGTTTGGTGTACGCGTGGAAATTCCACGCTGGAGAGAGCATGGTAAGACGTTGGGGGCCATTTTCAATTTCCCATTTACCGTGTAATCTATAGATATATGAAATGTCATAAGGAAGCTGCAATGCCCTATCTCAATGATGTCGTCTGGAACGATTGTGCGTGGCCTGCTTTGGAATCGCTTCGTCACGATGTAACGTGCGATGTATGCGTGGTTGGTCTAGGCGGATCTGGCCTGCACGCCATCCACGAATTGCTCCAGCACGGCGTCGATGTCATCGGCATTGATGCCGGCATGGTTGGATCAGGGGCGGCTGGGAGTAATGGTGGATTTATTTTGGCGGGAGTCGCCTCGTTCCATCATGATGCGGTGGCACAGTTAGGCCACCACGTCGCCACTGCCCTCTATCAACAAACCAACGACGCCATCGCGCAGCTCAAGGCCACAGAGCCGCAATTCCGCCAAACTGGATCGGTACGCATCGCCAGTGACGACGACGAATACGCGGATTGTATGACGCAATACCACGTCATGCAGACCGACGGACTGGCGGTGGAATTATATGATGGGCCGGCAGGGCGCGGCTTGTACTTCCCGCATGACGGCGGCTTCCAGCCCCTGGCGCGGGTCCGGCGCATGGCCAGCGCTGCGGTCAGTGTCGGTGCGCGGCTCTACGAACGCACCGCCGCCCAACACATCACCAGCGGGCAGATTTTGGCCAACGGCCAAACCATCACCTGCACGCAAATCATCGTAGCAGTGGATGGCAATTTGGAGCGGCTGTTCCCCCAACTCGCCCCCCACGTACGAACCACCCGCCTACAAATGCTGGCCACGGCACCTGACCCCCATGTCACCATCGCCCAGCCAGTCTATTACCGCTATGGCTACGATTATTGGCAACAACTCTGCAACGGCAGTATTGCCCTCGGAGGGAGTCGCGACCGCTACGCCGACCAAGAATGGGGACATGATGCTGGTCCCACCGCGTGCATACAAGCCGCCATGGAAGCGACGCTCCGCACTGTTGTCAAAAGTACCGCCCCCGTAACCCATCGCTGGGCAGCGAGTGTTGGCTACCGCCTCGATGATGTGCGCCCGTTGGTACAAGAAATCGTACCGCGTCTCTGGGTCTGTGGCGGCTATAGTGGCACTGGTAATGTGGTGGGGGCTATCTGTGCCCAACGCATCGCCCAAGCTATTGTGCAACAATCGCGGGCGCCATTACGCTACTGGATGGATTAAGCGGCGAGAGAGCAGACGAAGTTTCCAATGGATGGACCGCGCATAGCGCCACGGAAATGCGCCAGCGCATCACCTCACCTTACCAGCGATGGCCCCCACCGTTTTTTTGCCAGCGATTTCATTTCCATCTCACACATCTGCAGTCTGGTACGCAGCAACTGCTACCCCCACTACCACAGATACACCACGGCGTGCCAAACGACCTTGCCACCATGCTCCACCAAGAGCAGGGAACATTTTAATTTGGGGGAACGATCTCCACACTTTCGCCAGCGGATCTGTTCAATGCCGAACACATCAGAAGACCAAACCTTGCCACCAGCGACTTTCAAACCATGACTGCCTTGTTGCGGGGTGACGAAGTCGCATGCCACATCGGCTTCCCACAACTGCGATTTTCAAACGCAGCAAGACTCTTGGGCGTGTGCCACACTATTTGCGCTGTAATCACCCTACTAACGCCGGTTTGGGATCGTGCCACGCCGTTGGTGCCCGCCAAACCAACCA
>CALQBW020000118.1 GCA_943328915.2 Singulisphaera sp. GP187
CCTATTTGCACCATCGTGTTTGGTTCACCCATGTAGCGGATGGCATCGTTGGGGCTTGCGACGTATTCAATCAAACGTGCCAGAGAAACACCATCGTGGTCGCGCTTGATTTGGCTGAGCAAATCGGTGCGCCCAATGATTTCGTTGAGGCTGCGCGCTCCGAGCGAGGCCAAGATTTCACGCACTTCGTGGGCTACATGCAACAAAAAGTGGATGACTTGGTCAGGCGTGCCGCTGAATTTGGCCCGTAATTCGGGGCGCTGGGTGGCCACGCCCACCGGGCAATTGTTGCTGTGGCAGGTACGGGCCATCACACACCCTTCGGCCACCAAGGCGGCGGTGCCAAAAGAGACTTCGTCAGCGCCCAGTAGTGCTGCCAGCACCACATCGCGGCCGGTTTTGATGCCGCCATCGATGCGCACCCGCACACGGCCCCGCAGGCCGTTGAGCACGAGCGTTTGTTGTGATTCTGCGAGCCCCAGTTCCCAGTTGACACCGGCGTGCTTGAGTGACGACAACGGTGCCGCCCCCGTGCCACCCGAATGCCCGCTGATGTGAACCACCTCGGCGCCACCTTTGGCGACACCGGCGGCAATGGTGCCTACGCCGGCCTCTGCCACCAATTTGACCGAAATGTCCGCCGCTGGATTAACCTGCTTGAGGTCATAAATCAACTGCGACAAATCTTCGATGCTATAAATGTCGTGGTGCGGTGGCGGTGAAATCAACGAAATCCCCGGCATGGTATGGCGGATGCGGGCGATTTCGTCGGTGACTTTGGCCGCCGGGATTTGGCCACCTTCGCCTGGTTTTGCGCCTTGGGCCATTTTGATTTGGAGTTCTTTGGCTGACATCAAATAGCCTGGGGTAACCCCAAAGCGCCCCGATGCTACTTGTTTGATGGTGCTATTGCGTTCGTTGTCGTAGCGCTCTTCGCCTTCGCCACCTTCACCGCTATTGCTGAGGCCGCCGAGGCGATTCATCGCAATGGCGAGGGTTTCGTGGGCTTCAGCACTAGTCGACCCCAGCGACATGGCTGCCGTCGAAAAGCGTGGCACAATCGCCTCGATTGGTTCGACGTCGTCGATGGCGATAGGCGCGCCGAGGGGGCATATGTTGAGCCAGTCGCGGATTTCGCTTTTGCGACTCTGGACCAGATCGCTATAGACTTGGTACAGCGCATAATCGTCGCTGTTGGAGGCTTTTTGCAGGGCATGCACGACGGCTGGTGAGAATGCGTGGTATTCGCCATCTTTTTTGAATTTGTAATAGCCCGGATTGGCCAAGGTGGTGCGTGATGCAACGAGTGGCAAACGACTGGCAAATGCCGCATCGTGTTGCTCGAGCACCATGGCCGCTAATTGGCGCATGTTATGGCCGCCGAGGCGAGTTGGCACATGTACGAAACTACGTTCGGTAACATCACTACTCAAGCCAATCACCTCAAAGGTTTGGGCGCCACAATAGCTGTCGACGGTGGCAATCCCCATTTTGGACATAATTTTGAGCAAGCCTTTTTCGAGGGCATGCACATAATGATGCTCGGCTTCGTCGGCTAATTCGGCAGGCGAGGCTTGTTGGATAGGTTCACTGGCTTCAGCGGTTTTGCTCACTTTGACTTCTTGGCGTTCGACGGCCAAGGCCCGCACTGACGTGAGTGCCAACCACGGGTTGACCGCTTCGGCGCCCATTCCAATCAAACATGCCAAGTGGTGTACTTCGCGCATGTCGCCAGATTCAACCACTACACTGACACTACGGCGCAAGCCGGCAGTAACCAAGGCGCGGTGCACTGCACCCACCGCCAACAAGGAGGGGATGGGGGCGCGACGGTCGTTGCAGGCCCGATCGCTAATGATGATGATTTTGCTCCCCGTGCGAGCCGCGTCACAAGCGAGCTGACTGACGTGCTCGATGCCCTTGACCAAGGCGTCGGGACCAGCGCTGGCACTAAAGGTGGCATCGATGGTGGTGTTGCTAAACGCTGGGTCGCTATGGGTGCGAATGGTATCGATATGCCCGTCACGCAACACAGGCCCGGCCAAGCGCAACAAATGGGCGTGCTGGGCGGTTTCTTCGAGTAAATGCCCACGCGCACCGAGCAATGTGGCCAACGACATCACCAAATCTTCACGCAACGGGTCAATTGGGGGATTGGTGACTTCGGCAAACCGTTGTTTGACATAACTGTAGACTGGGCGGGGACGATCGGCAAAAATACTGAGGGGGGTATCATCGCCCATCGAGCCGACGGGCTCTTGGCCATCACGGGCCATAGGGCGCAACACGACGGACAATTCTTCGGCGGTATAGCCAAAGGCTTGTTGGAGCTCGCCGAGCTGGGCAGCTTGGGCTTCTTTGTCGACCTCGGCGGTGGTGATATGGCCGTAGCGGGCGGCCGAGGCCGGCGCGAGTACGCTCATTTCTTGGGTGAGCCATTCCGCGTAGGGACGACGGGCAGCTAGGCTGGTTTTGATGGCGTGATTTTCTTCGAAAACACCACGACGCAGGTCGGCGGCAATCATTTGGCCGGGGCCGACTTTACCTTTGCGGACGATTTTGGCTTCATCGACTGTGACTGCACCGACTTCAGAGCCGACAATCACCATCCCGTCGTCGGTCACCAAGAAGCGGGCTGGGCGTAAGCCGTTGCGATCGAGTGACAAACCGACGACTTGACCATCACAAAACGCCAAGGCGGCGGGGCCATCCCACGGCTCGACGATGGTAGAGTGGTATTGATAAAACGCGCGCCAGGCGGGATCCATGTCTTTGATACGTTCCCACGCTTCGGGCACGAGCATCGCCAAGGAATGCCGGATATCGCGACCACCCATGACGGTGAGTTCGAGTACGTTGTCGAGCATCGACGAGTCGCTGCCGTTGGTGTCGATGGTGTGGCCGGTGCTGGCCAAGCGGGCACCGAGGTCTGAGCGGACGGGGACGGCTTCGACCCCATTCCAACCACTCGCACGCCAGGCCGATTCGCGGGCTTGCATCCACATCACGTTGCCATCGAGGGTATTAATTTCGCCGTTGTGCGACAGCATCCGGAAGGGTTGGGCCCGTTCCCAGGTAGGGAAGGTGTTGGTGGAATAGCGTTGGTGAAAGACGGCCACGGCGCTGGTGTAATCGGGATCACGTAAATCGAGATAAAATTCGGGCAAGTTGTGGGCCGTCACCAAGCCTTTATAGACGATGGTGCGGTGCGACAACGAAGGCACATAAAACCCGGCAATCCCGCTACTAATGACGGCTGCTTCGACATCGCGGCGAAGCAGATACAAGGTGCGCTCATAGCGTTGTTCGTCGACTACTGCGAATTGGGGCACGATATAGACTTGTTCAATGATCGGGCAGGCCATGGCAGCCCGTTCGCCGAGCACCGCCATATTGATGGGCACGTCACGGCGATGAATCACATTGAGGTGATGTTTTTTGGCGTGTTGGCAGATGAGCTGATGGACACTAGCGCGTGCGGCAGCGTCACCAGGCAAAAAAAGCATGGCCACGGCGATATGTTTGGTATCGACGGTGATATTGTGGGTGGCCAGTTCGCGTGTAACGAGGGGCAGGGGGAGTTGGGTCAATACGCCGGCACCATCACCACTTTTGCCATCAGCAGCGACGGCGCCACGATGTTCCATGTTGCCGAGGGCAGTGAGCGCCATACGCAATACATCGTGACTAGGGCTGCCGTTGAGTCGCGCCACAAATCCAATTCCACAAGCGTCGTGCTCAAAGCGCGGATTATAGAGCCCGCGGGCAACAGGGTGGTGTGATGCGGTCATTGAGACTCCTCTAGGCGTCGTGCTGGCAAAACGCCGATGACCAAAATAACGGATGTTTTTAACAAAAAACCAGCACACACGAGTTCATCGTGATTGGCTGGTGCATCATTGCGTTGATTGATATAGTAATCAATACTATAGTCAGTTGTGATGAAGATGTCAAGTTATTAGCACCTTTGTAGTAAGCCTAAACGATGTATTTTGTTGTGCGCTAATTGGATATTTTATGCACCCATATCGCTCTTATGTAGATGGATTTGCATTTGCTGATCGCAATGATGTAGTTCGCCGCGTAATTGGCTCAACAACATGGTGGAGTGCGGCCGTGTGATTTAATGATTTGATTTTTTACAAAAAACCCACCGCCCATCGATGTATTTAATCTCCGGGCGGTGATGCGTTCGCAGTTGGTTGAACTAGAGTTCGCGGTAGGCCATTTCGCCATGCTCTGATTCGTCGAGGCCGGCATGTTCTTCGGCTTCGCTGACACGAATCCCGATGGTGGCATCGATGATTTTGAGCAACACAAATGTGGCACCGGCGGCATAGGCGGCTACGGCAAGCACGGCAATTGCTTGGGTGACTAATTGGCCAGGGTTGCCGTAGAGTAATCCATCAGCACCGGCGGGATTGACGATTTTGCTGGCAAATACACCGGTCAAGAGTGCGCCGGTAATCCCGCCGACACCGTGCACCCCAAAGACGTCGAGGGCATCGTCGACGCGACCACGCACGACGTATTCGACCGCAAAAAAGCAGACCAGACCAGTGATGATGCCAATGACGAGGGCTGCCATGGGGGTGACAAAGCCGGCGGCTGGGGTGATACCAACCAAACCCGCTACTGCACCGGCAGAGGCGCCAAGCAGGCTGGGGCGTTTGTGGCGAATCCAGCTGGCGGCTAGCCAAGCAAGGGTCCCAGCGGCAGCAGCGGTATTGGTCGTAACAAAGGCACTCACGGCCAAGCCGTTGGCAGCTAATGAGCTGCCAGCGTTGAAGCCAAACCAGCCAAACCACAACAAGCCGGTGCCGATAATCGTGAGGGTGGCGTTGTGCGGTTGCATGGCCTGATTGCCATAGCCCAAGCGTTTGCCGAGTACCAAGGCGCAGACGAGAGCCGAAACACCCGAGGTGATGTGCACGACGGTGCCACCGGCAAAGTCGAGTGCGCCGAGATTGCGGATCCAACCGCCCACGCCCCACACCCAGTGGGCGACAGGGGCATAGACGATGGTGGCCCAGAGCAATGAAAAGATGGCGAACGCTGCGAAGCGTTTGCGCTCGGCAAAGGCCCCCGAAATCAAGGCTGGGGTGATGATGGCAAACATCATCTGAAATACCATGAAGGCCAAATGCGGGATAGTGGCGGCATAATCAGGGTTGGGTTCGATGCCGACCCCATTGAGTCCGACCCAATCGAGCCCGCCGATGAAGCCACCAATGCTGGGGGAGAATGCCAAGCTATAACCCCACAGTACCCACTGCACGCTGATGAGTGCCAAAATGAAAAAACTGTGCATGAGGGTGGAGAGGACGTTTTTTTGGCGGACAAGTCCCCCATAAAAGAATGCGAGGCCGGGGGTCATCAGCATGACCAGGGCTGATGAATAAGTACCCATGTGGTATCTGCACCGTTTATAGCATCCATTTGATTCCTCCCATAATACTAATTTTGGATGTGAAACATCGTTTTTTGGGTATGGAAATATACCCATCGGTATGGTGTTTTGACATGACTGGGCGACAGTATGCGTCATTGCACATGCGATGAGTGAAAGGGTATTTATAGAAGACAAAAGGGTGGGGATTGATGCTCAATCCGTGGTATGGTCATGCCACACCACGGATTGAAACGAGGGGAATTAGGCGTCGTAGTACATGAAGAATTCGTAGGGGTGGGGGCGCAATGCGATGGCAACCACTTCCTTTGAGCGCTTGATGTCAATATATGACTCGATCAAGTCTTTGCTAAACACGCCACCACGGAGCAAGAACTCGTTGTCGTTTTCGAGGGCGGTCAAGGCATCGGCCAAGCTCCCGGGGGTGCTTTGAATGTGTGACTTTTCTTCGGCAGAGAGCTCGTAGATGTCGACATTCAAGGGTGCGGGTGGCTCGATTTTGTTTTGGATACCGTCGAGACCGGCCATCATCATTGCAGCAAAGGCCAAGTAGGGATTGGTGGTCGGGTCGGGGAAGCGTACTTCAACGCGGCGCGCCTTGGGAGAGTTCGAATAAGTGGGAATACGGATGGCCGCTGAGCGGTTGCGTACCGAGTAGACCAAGTTGATGGGGGCTTCGAAGCCGGGTACCAAACGGCGATAGCTGTTGGTGGTGGGGGCACAAATCGCCAACAAGGCGGCGGCGTGCTTGAGGATACCACCGATGTACCAGCGGGCGGTGTCCGATAACAACGCGTAACCATTTGCATCGAAGAACAACGGATTGCCGTCCTTCCACAAACTCTGGTGGACGTGCATACCGCTGCCGTTATCGCCAAACAAAGGTTTGGGCATGAAGGTAGCGGAGTAGCCGTGCTCTTTGGCGGTGGTGCGGACCACATATTTGTACTTCTGGAGCTGGTCGGCCATGGTCAACAACGTGTCGAAGCGCATGTCGATTTCGCATTGGCCAGCGGTGGCAACTTCGTGGTGGTGCAATTCGATGTCGATGCCAATGTTGGCCATCTTTATAATCATCTCAGAGCGAATGTCTTGCAAGGTGTCGGTAGGAGGTACGGGGAAGTAGCCTTCCTTGTAGCGTACGCGGTAGCCCTTGTTGCCGCCTTCTTCTTCTTTGCCGCTATTCCAGATACCTTCCGGGCTGTCGAGGAAGTAGTAGCCCGAGTTGGCGGTCTGGTTGAAGCGCACATCGCTGAACATGAAGAACTCGGCTTCGGGGCCGAAGTATGCGGTGTCGGCGATACCGGTGCTCTTGAGGTAGGCCTCTGCTTTGCGAGCCACATAGCGTGGGTCGCGTGAGTAGGGCTGACGCGCAAGCGGGTCGATGATGTCACAGATGAGTACCAAGGTGGGGATTTTGCAGTATGGGTCGATGAAGGCCGTGCTGGGGTCAGGCATCATCAACATATCGCTCTCATGGATGGCTTGGAAGCCTTTGATTGACGAACCGTCAAATCCCAAACCTTCATTGATCATGTCTTCGCTAAGGCGTGATGCCGGCAACGAATAATGTTGCCAACCACCAAATAAGTCGGTGAAGCGCGTGTCGACAATTTGGATGTTCTTGTCTTTGATGAGCTGCAATACTGCTTTTGCGTCCATTGCCATGTGCAATCTCCCCTTTCGTGAAAAACCAATCTTTGGATACCTTGGATGTCCTATGCCGAAGCGCAACACTTACATCGCCGTTGCGTAAGTATTTATCATTTGTAGTATAAAAGAAACAATTAATAGTCGTAAGGGACGTTACATCCAAAATACAGAGAAGCTTATTGTACAAAATGTCCAACTGCAAAAAAACTCGTGCAAAGGGCAAAAATAACGCAAATCATGCTTTTCATTTTTTAAAAAAATACCCATGTCTGTCGGCGTGTAAAATCGACAAGACAACAGTAAACGCACAGTACTTCATATGGCTTGCTGATCTAAGTTGGCTGTTCTTTTTTGTAAAAAATAATAGTGGCTAAGGTGAAGTGGTGATGTCATCGATATAGAATGTGCCACTGCTCCCCCAGCCGTCTGGTTGATCGTCGAGCACGATAGCTTCAAGGGTGATGGGTTCGCGCATGATGCCGTCACCTGCCCCGATCCGATCCCATGCGTCGATAGTTGGCGGGAGGTTGACGTAGACTTGATGCCATCCTATGGCTCCGACGGGTGCAACAGTAAGTTGAACAATCGTACCATCGCCATTTTTGAGCCATAGTTTGATTAGGTTACTGCTATTGTCGCCGTAGACCCACAACGAAATCGAGTGGCTGTGATGCGGTAACGGTAACGGGCGGCGATGGCGAAAGACGACATAACGATTGTCGCCAGTGGGAAAGGAATAAGTCATGGCCATGGCAAAGCTGC
>CALQBW020000119.1 GCA_943328915.2 Singulisphaera sp. GP187
GCATCGAAATCCACTTCCGCGATGATCGTCATCTCGATAGTGGTGACATCCGCCGCCTCAGCGCAATGGTACGGCGACGTCCCTAATTCATACGCGAGTCGAACAATCCCCTCTGCACAGTGTTTGCAGAGGGGATTGTTGTTACATGCTCCCAGGCACGTTGTAATCGGGGTCGTGGTCAGGGTGTGTGTCGCTGGGAGCAGCGGTAAGTGGCGGTGTAGGTACATTGGGGGGCATAGGAAGCAGATCCCCAAAGATATTGTACATGGCCGGTGGTGTGAGCGTTACCAGGTCTTGTGATTGCTGCACTAGCCCAAACAACAAGGCAAACTCATGATCAGTCAAAGAATTATCGGTCACTGGCAGATTATCTTGGGCAAATGACGACGGCAACTCATAGCCATCGCATTCGTCTTGCGTATATTCGCGCTGTTTGACTTCCGGGTCACGGTAGAGATCATCATCATTGAGATCCAATGAATCATCATCGTCATCATCATCATCGAGATCCAATGAATCATCATCATTGAGATTTAGCACATCATCATCATCAATCGACACCCAATCCCCATCATCGAATGCCAAATTTCCCGGAGTAACCGTACCGGCATGATTGGGGTAGATTTGCTTCCAGGCCGTGAGACGTACATGGGTACGGTCTAGGCTGGCCAGGGTTGTTTCGCACATCACCAAGATTTGCTCGAGTGCGACAACATTGGTTCCATCAACGGGCATTTGCGCACAGACGTGCATGATTTCATTTCGTACCGCAATCAATGACTGTTGTGCTACTCCCATTCGAAGCAGTAGGTATTCTACGGGTAATTGCATCGTTTTCCCTCCTCGTTGTTGCATGTATAACCAACCAAAACCATTGCATTACGATCGTCCTATACTTTTAATTGGTTTACGTTTTTTGCAATATCACCTCTCATTATTCCTCAAAAGATAAAATATCACAACTACATTTTTGCGTCGTGTTACGTTATAAACATTATACCACAACTACGTCATTATTGTAATAGAGCATTTATGTGGTTTTTTGATTTGACAATCACATTGATTGCTGTTATATTTACGTTGTACTGTAAAAAATGATGATGAAATCAACGAAAAGTCTAGTGATTTCACAACATGTCATGTGTACAGAGAATCATCAGTAATTTTTTTTAAAAGGAGTTATATCGCATGCCAAAGATGACAGTAACCATCAATCGAAGCCATGTAGAATTGGGAAGCGACGATCAGGGTCGTATGAACGAAATCATCATGCGGCTGACCTTACTCGCCCCAGAATTAACCCAAACGCAACGTCCACGGATGCCCCTCAATATCGGGTTAGTGATAGACCGCAGTGGTTCGATGGGTGGCCAAAAGTTAAGCGACGCCTTGGCGGCCTGCCAGCGGATAGTAGGGCGCTTGACGAGCGAGGATCGGTGTACGATTGTGACATTTGATGATCAGGCAAGTTTGCTGGCAGACGGGAAGTATGTCACACCTGCCCAACGTACGCTGATTAGCACCGCGTTAGGGGTAGTGCGATCTGGCGGGAGCACCAATCTGTCGGGGGGGTGGCAGCTTGCGGTCGACACCTTGCTCACGCATCATGCCCGCAACGGCTATGTCAGTCGCGCGATATTGCTGACCGATGGGCAAGCCAATGTGGGCATGACGAGCGAAGCAGAGCTCAGTGCCCTCGCCAGCAATTATCACAGTCGGGGCGTCAGCACCAGCACCTACGGGCTGGGCGGTGGTTACCACGAAAATCTACTCTCAAGTATTGCATCACATGGGCGTGGCAATCATCAATTCATCGAACAATCGGTCGACATTGATCGCTACTTCAGTGACGAATTGCAAGAATTATTCGCGGTATCACTGCGCAATGTGACTATCACGATTCACATCCCCACTGGATTTACGGTTGAGGTGGTTGGGCAATTGCCTCATAGCCAGACCAACACGCAACTCGTGCTCGAAGTGGGGACGATGGTGGTACTCGAGCAACGCAACGTCTATTTGCGCCTCATCCCCGTAGCCGACACAGCCCTCGGCACTCGGCATATCACTGCCACAATGAGTGGGGTTGATAGTAACGAAAAGGCGCTGACAACCACTTGTGATATCGATCTGCACATTGCCACTGCCGACGTCGTTGCCCAATACCCTGTCGATACTGCACTTGAACAAGAAGCAATGTTGATTGATTTGGCATGGGTACGGGGTGAAGCTAATCGCCTCAAACGCGAACGGCGCTATGACGAAGCGAGTACGTTTGTGCGCCAGATGCGCCATCGTAGTCGGATATATGCCAAATTCGACATATACGAGCAACTCGCTGATGAGATGCATCACCATAGTAGTAACGAAGACTTCAAAAATAGTTCGAAACGTGATTTCATGTCATCACGGGGCTCAATCAAAGATTTGCCCCGCCTACGGGCTGAATTAGAGGCGATGAAGCAACGTGGCGAAATTGGCACCCATGTGACACAACTCGAACTTATGATTGCATACCTCGAAAAACAGCTGCCCAACAACGACAACCGCTAACCCCTGGACCACCCCTCCTTGTCCATTTGTACAGGGAGGGTTTTGTGGTTTAATAGGCACAGCAATCAGCGAGTAAAGGAGTCCCCAATGCCCGACATTCGTGTGGTTAGCTACGATCCACTATGGCCGCGCATATTTGGGTATTTGCAGGCCCGCATTTGGCATCAGGTGGCGCACCTAATCTTGGCAGTGGAACATGTGGGGAGTACGTCTGTGCCGGGTCTAGCGGCCAAACCCGTAATCGATATGGATGTTGTGGTGGCCGACCACACGCAACTCACCACAGTGATTGCGCTATTGGCACCGCTCGGGTATGCCCATTTGGGTGATTTGGGGATTGCGGGACGCGAAGCCTTTCGCCGGCCGGCAGGCTTTGCCAGCCATAATTTGTACCTCTGCCCGCAAGGGAGCCTTGGGCTACGCAATCACCTCGCTGTGCGCGATTATTTACGGGCGACACCAGTAGCGGTGGCGGCCTATACTGCACTCAAACAGCGATTGGCAGCAGATGTAGGGCACGATATCGATGCCTATGTGGCCGGCAAAAGTGATTTTATCAGCAATATTTTAACCACCAAAGGACTCAATACAGACGATATCCTGGCCATTCATCATAGTAACCAGGCGCCGAGATAATTTTCCACACTCCCTATTCACCGCTACGCCCGGCAGTTTTTTCCATAAAAAATAACAAAAACTGACCCGCATCACGCGAGCCCGTCGTACCACCCCGAGATTAATCCATACACAAGGCAGCCCCACCCATGATGCCGATAACATCACCGAGTGCGGCAGATTTGAGGACGACTTGTTTGGACAAGGCGCGATAGGCCATGATGGTCCGCAACGGTGAAAACAACTGCTCGCCGGCACCGGTCAATCCGCCGCCTATCACGATGATACCTGGGTTGAGCAAATTGCTGGCAGACGAAATCCCAATGCCAAGCCAGCCAACTGCATGATCCCAAATTTCTTTGGCCACAAGATCACCTGCAGCTGCCGCAATAGCCACATCACGGGCAGTGATGGTAGTCACATCGCGGTCACGCAAGCTCGGAGGCACATTGGCACGGGCGTCGCGGGCGATTGACAAGCCCGACGACAATGATTCGAGGCAACCATTACCACCACAAGCACACAGCGGGCCGTCGGGTTTGAGAATCATGTGACCGACTTCGCCGGCCCAGGCATGTTCGCCACGATGGAGTTTGCCGTTGATGATGACGCCACCACCGATTCCGGTACTGACCGTCAAATAGAGCATATGCTGGCAACCTTGGCCGGCACCAAAGCGGTATTCGGCCAGAGCGGCGGCATCTGCGTCGTTGGCGATGACGGCGGGTACACCAAAGTGGGCTTCACAACGAGTGGCGAGGGCAAACTCTTCCCAGCCGGGGATGTGCATCGACAAGCGTACGGTGCGGCCATCTGCTTCGACGGGACCACCAAATGACACGCCGACCGCATGTATGGGCGTAGCAACCTGCGCACGCAAGGCATTACCGAGCGCCATCATGGCAACAAAGCCAGTGCTCGCGCCCCCAGCGGGCGTAGGGCATCGCTGAGTAGCGACCACGGTACCACTCTGAATATCGACAATGCCAGCGGCGAGTTTTGTGCCACCAAAATCCAAGCCTAGCACGTAGCTCATACGGCACGGATCCGTTCGGCGAGATTGACCGCCAATGCGTGACAGAGTGCCATATGGATATCTTCGACTTCGGGCATAAATGAACTAGGGGCGACAAACGAGATGTCGGCGAGGCTGGCGAGTTTGCCACCACCAAAGCCACTCAGGCCGACCACTTGGCCCCCCTGAGCTTGCACCCACTCACTGACGTGCAACACGTTGGGGGAATTACCACTCCCCGAGATGGTAACGAGTAGATCACCAGGACGATAGATCATCGGGATTTGTTCGACAAACACGCGCTCGTAGGCGGTGTCGTTACCCCAAGCGGTCACCAACGGCATATTATCAGTAAGTGCTACAGCGCGAAAGCGACGCTGGCCGGCAACCACGGTCCATTTACCCAAATCACAGACCAAATGGGACGCCGTTGCAGCCGATCCCCCGTTGCCACAGACAATCACCGTACCATCACGCAAGTAGGTCTGCCACAACGCGTCAAGCACCGCCTCAGCACGATCATTGGGGACTTGAGCGATTGCCCGGGCCAGGTTTGTAAAATATTGTTGCATCATCGCAAATCACTCCTTCGTTTGCGTTAACGGGTGGCAAAAAACCGGTATTTAAATAATGCCCAAATCGCCCAAAACCCCTGGGAAGGCTTCATTTTTTTGCCTTCTTCATAGGTACGTCCGATATAACTGACCGGTACCTCGAAAATACGCTCTTTACGGAGCAGGATTTTGGCAGTAATTTCTGGTTCGATGCGGAAGTCATTACTTTCGAGTGGGATATTTTTAATGATATCTGCGCGAAACGCTTTATAGCAGGTTTCCATATCAGATATCCAACAATTGAACAAGAAATTAGTCAAGAAGGTCAGAAATTTGTTCCCAAGGGCATTCCAGAAATACATGCCGGTATGACTGCCCATAAAGCGTGAGCCATAGACGACTCCTACTCGGCCGTCGAAGATGGGTTTGAGCACTACATAATAATCATTAGGGTCATATTCAAGGTCTGCATCTTGGATGATGATGACTTCACCGGTTGCAGCGGCTATACCAGTGCGCACGGCGGCACCTTTGCCACGATTGCGTTCGTGGCGAATCACCCGCAGGTGGGGGTCGTTGCGTTGTTCATTGGCGAGGACATTGGGGGTGTCATCGTTGGAACAATCATCGATGACAATGATTTCTTTGTCGATTGCAATCGCACGGACATTGTTCAAAATGCCAGCAAGGCTTTCGGCTTCGTTAAAACAGGGCATAATCACAGAAAGGCGCATCGGTTCCTCACCTATACAACACGTCGAATAAACCGTTCGATCCGTTCGAGGGCGATTTCGATGTTACTCATCGAGGCGGCATAACAGAGCCGCACAAATCCGGTACCACTCGGGCCAAAGACATCACCGGGAATAACTGCGACATGTTCTTGGTCGAGTAACTGTTCGCAAAAATCTGCACTTGTTAACCCGAGATGATCAACTTGGGGAAAGAGATAAAAAGCCCCACGCGCTTCAAATGTGGGCAAGCCAATCCGGCGTAAGCCGGCAAGCAATACTTGGCGACGGCGGTCGTATTCGGCCACCATCATCTGCGTCGCTGCTGCGCCGTGGCGCAAGGCTTCAAGACCAGCGTATTGGGCGGCGGTGGGCGCAGACATGATACCGTACTGGTGGATTTTGCGTACCGCACCACAAATATCTGCGGGGGCAGCCAACCAACCGAGTCGCCATCCGGTCATCGCATAGGCTTTGGAAAATCCACCCATCAACACCGTACAATCTCGTGCGCCCTGGGCGGTTACCGCACTCACGTGAGGCACACCATACACGAGGCGATCGTAGATTTCATCTGAAATAAGCGTTAACTCATTTGCAACTGCCAAATCGACGATGGCTTGCATGGTGGCTGCATCGATTACCGCACCGGTCGGGTTGTTGGGGTACCCAATCAAAATAGCTTTGGTGCGGGGGGTAATCGCCGCTGCTATAGCCGCTGGGTCAACCGCAAAATCATTTGCGACAGTCGTCGATACAGTCACAGGCACCCCACCGGCAAAAACAACACAGGCGGTATATGCGACAAAACAAGGCTCGGGAACAATGACTTCGTCACCGGGGTTAATCAATGCCAGCATTGTTTGTTGCATGGCTTCACTGACCCCCACTGTCACGAGAATTTCGTCTTCAGGGTCGTAGCGAACTCCCGTTTGGGCAAAAATGTTCTCTGCTATGGCGACACGCAACTCATACAAACCAGAGTTCGACGTATAAGCCGTTTTGCCGGCCTGAATCGAATCGATAGCAGCTTGGCGTATATGATCAGGGGTGACAAAATCCGGCTCACCAATGCCTAACGACACCACATCATGCATTTGGGCCGCAATATCAAAAAAACGTCGAATCCCTGAAGGTGGGACGTCATGAATGCGTTGGGCCAAACGATTCCGTTGCATACCAATGCCTCACCATAACTACAAAATATACGTACATCGTACCATATTCATATTTGATTGGCGTGTTATATCAGCCAATCATATTCATTATTGCCCGAGCAATTCCGGGGAATGCTGCACTGAAGCGGGCAAGGATAACGCTTTGCCATGGCACAATTACTTCACCGTTTGTGCGTCGCCGCATTGAATCAATAACCGCACCTGCGACTTGGACGCTTGTGCAGGTGCTGAGCGAAGCGGCACGGGGGTATTTTTCATTGGGGGAATTATGTTGGAACCCTGTTTGGGCAACTCCTGGACAGACAATGGTACACACCACTCCTGTGTTGGCAAGCTCTTGTTGCATGCTCCGCCCAATTGCCACCAACGCAAATTTACTGGCGCTGTAAAATGACATATTGCGGGCTGCAACTAAGCCAGCCATTGATGCCAACATGATTATTTGGCCTTGGCCACGTTGGATCAACCCAGGCAAAAATGCCTTGGTACAACGCACCGCGCCATAGACGTTGACATCCATGATTCGTTGTAAATCGCTAATCGGGGCATCAACAATCGGGTCAATAAAACCAAAGCCAGCGTTGTTGATGAGGGTATCGACGGTGCCAAATGCATTTGCTGTTGCCAACAAATGAGCGACATCAGCATCGCTGGTGACGTCTGCCGTGACAGCAATGGCATGATCTGCCCCCCCGAGTTCGGCAACTAACAGATTCAATTTGGCTGTGGATCGGGCTGCTAATACGACTCGGGCACCTTGAGCGACCGCTTGGCGGGCAATATCTGCGCCAAATCCACTCGATGCACCGGTTATTACGACGACGCGTTGGGCAAATCCCATCATCTACCTCTTTTTCATTGACACTTCTTTCTCCTATTGTAGTATCAATTGGACGATGCAGTGCATGGTAGTGAGCATTGGCGTTACAATAGAGGCGGTAATGTATTTACAAAGGAGATACGTCATGTCACGTAGCATTGTTAGTACCGATCAAGCCGCTCCGGCAATTGGACCCTATTCACAAGCGGTAATGACCGATACAATGGTCTATTGCTCAGGGCAAATTCCATTGACCCCAGCCGGCGTGATGATTGATGGAGATGTCACCGCCCA
>CALQBW020000120.1 GCA_943328915.2 Singulisphaera sp. GP187
CGCGCGAGCATCCTGCGTGACGACTTTACCAGCGACTTGATTCGCCTGCGCAACGGGGATGATGCAATCCTCAGTATGAACGAGATCGTCAGTGTGGTGTTTGGATTGCTCTTGGCTGGTCATGAAACTACCACTGGGCTGCTCAGCAACGCAATTCGTCGCCTGCTCGAAGACCCCCAGCGCTGGCAACAGGCGCACCAACACCCCGAACACCTCAGCACCATCATCGAAGAAATTTTACGATTTGACACATCCGTGATTGCCATGCGTCGACTCACCACTCGTGAAGTGACAATTGCAGAGCAGATAATCCCAGCAGATGCCAATGTGCTGTTGTTGATTGGGGCTGCCAATCATGACCAAACGCATTTCGTCGATGCAACCACCTTCGACCCACAGCGCCCCAACAATCGCGAGCATCTGTCGTTTGGCTTTGGCAGTCATTATTGTATTGGCGCACCACTTGCCCGCCTCGAAGCGCGAGTTGTGTTGCACGAACTTATCTCTGCCCTGCCTACCGCGCAACTCGCAAGCAATCAGACATACGAATATTTACCCAATACGTCGTTTCGCGGACCACGCCAACTGTGGATTACCTGGTAGTTCCAATGTAGACAGAGAAATGGATGGATTTATGCCAGCCCCCCGATTAACAATTGATGGTCACCAATTTCGCGACCTCAATAAAAACGGCAAGCTCGATATCTATGAAGACCCCCGCCACCCAATCGACGCACGAGTGGCTGATTTGCTGGGGCAGATGAATTTGGCCGAAAAAGCAGGCCTGATGTTCCAAAATTTCGTCATGATGAATGACGATGGGAGCATCACCGAAGGCATGGGGATGTGGGGCCCATTTTCGACCAAAGCCCAGATGTTTGACAAACACATAACCCAAAACGGCTTGATGCGCGTGCTTGAACCCCACGCCATGGTGCGCTGGCACAATGCGATGCAACAACACGCCGAAGATACGCGGCTGGGCATCCCCTACCAATTCAGTACCGACCCGCGCCATGGCGTGGGGCAAAACGACCTCAACAACCAAGGCAATCCTTATTTTTCGGCCTGGCCCGAACCAATCGGCCTAGCCGCGATTAACGACGAAGCAGTAACGGAGCAATTTGGGGCAATCGCCCGCCAAGAATACCGGTCAATGGGCATCCATATTGCCTTGCACCCCATGGGTGATTTGGCAACCGAACCACGCTGGTCGCGGATTGTGGGCACATTCGGAGAAGATGCCCAGCGCTCAGCGCGCATGACTGCCGCTTATGTACGTGGATTTCAAGGCTCCACGGTTGGCACAGACAGCGTATTGTGCATGACCAAACACTTCCCCGGTGGTGGTCCGCAACTCGACGGCCACGACCCGCATTTCGAGTTTGGACGCGAGCAGGTCTACCCAGGCAACAATTTCGACTATCACCTGATTCCCTTTGAAGCGGCCTTTGCGGCGGGGACCGCCCAGATTATGCCCTACTACGGCATGCCCATCGGGACCCAATACGAAGAAGTGGGCTTCAGCTACAACAAAAGCATTATTACCGGGTTGTTGCGCAATAAATACGGCTTCGATGGCGTGGTCTGTACCGACTGGGGCTTGATTACCGATACTACCGGTTTGCCGGGCCCGGTCTGGGCGGCGCGGGCCTGGGGCGTCGAACACCTCACCCCCATCGAGCGGATCAAACGCGTGCTCGACGCCGGCGTCGATCAATTCGGCGGCGAAATTTGCACGGAATTGGTGATTGAATTGGTCGAAAGTGGCCAAGTCAGCATCGAGCGCATCGATCAATCGTGTCGGCGGATTTTGCGCGACAAGTTTCGTCAAGGATTGTTTGACAATCCTTATCTCGACATCAACGAAACATTGCAAATTGCCGGTAACCCAGCGTTCCGCGCCGCCGGCGAAGTGGCCCAACGCAGAGCCATTATCCCGCTCCACAACCACGCCAAACTGTTGCCCGTGCGCCAACGCATCAGAGTATATGTGGAGGGAATGAACCACGACGTGGTGTCCCAATACGCCGAACTGGTGGACGCACCCGAGCAAGCCGATATGGCGTTGATTCGCCTCAAGACACCCTATTATCATCGTGAAGGAGGCGTGTTTTTGGAAAAAATGTTCCATAGCGGCGATTTGGACTTCACCACTGACGCATTGGCACCAATACTCGCATTATGTCAAAAAATCCCGACGATTGTCGACATTTACCTCGATCGCCCTGCCGTCATCCCCCAAATCAACGCGGCGGCAGCGGGGTTGATTGGCAACTTTGGGTCAAATGACGCGGCATTGTGTGATATCGTCTTTGGTAAATTTGGCCCGACCGGAACGTTGCCATTTGAGCTGCCGTCGTCGATGGATGCGGTACGCATCCAAAAAGAAGACCTACCGTACGATTCGGTTGATCCCTTGTTTGGGTTTGGCCATGGGTTGCACTGGGACGTGTAAAATCATTCGTCAACACTACACAAAAAGCTGGGACGGTGGCACATGCCACCGGCGCGGTCTGACTGTTTTGTTTAATGAAACAACAAGACCGACACCGGGCACGACTGCAGCATAGCATTGGTCGTACTCCCGATAAACATACTCCTGATCGTTGAATGACTGTATGCACCCATCAAGAGCAAATTGATATTGTGGAAGCCAATATATTCACGTAACACATCATCGAAAAAGCCATCAGAATGGGAAACCACTACATTATGGTGTGTCTGGCGCAAAATGCCGGCAGCTTTATCCAATTGGAGTGAAGCACGATCAGTTTCGGCGCTTACCCCAACTAAATGACATTCAACGTTTGCAAAAAGCGGATGATTAATCACAAACTCTAGCGCTTTGTAAGAATTCGCACTGCCATCATACGCAATCACCAAGCGTTCCACCTTTGTATACTGAGGTGCGCAAACAAGCACTGACCCATGTGTAGCACGGATCAATGGTTCGAGATTAGCCCCAAGATATTGGTGATAATCATGGAAATCTTCACCCCGCTTGCCAATCACTACCATATTGGTTGAATCCGCATAGGTGCCTACGGCGTCGACTAACGTCCCAACGACTTGGATCATTTCAATTGGTACATTGACGTCAGCCAACATCATTTTGGCCTTTTGGATGACAAAGGCACCACGTTGTTGTTCAAGCTTTTTATGTTCTTGCTCAAGTTGATTAAACTGTTCAAATAACTCACTCGGCATCGGTGCACCCATCGTATTTGGATAATTCGATGGCGATATCCACTGTTGAAATGGGGTTTGGACGTGCAACACGCGTAAAGGAACTTGTTGCATCATTGCCGCCCACCCAGCATGCTGACACACGCTCCCTAAATATGCAGAACCATCAACACAGGCGAGCACTTTTTTGATTGGTACCGTCATTACACACCTCTCTTTTTCATTGAGGCATACTTGATTGACTCGCCTCAATTATACGCTCATAATTATCTTTTTTTCTAATAAAATTATGAGGATAATTTACTTCATATAAATCATTAAATAAGGGAAAATCAAGTTTTTTGATGATAAGTTATCATAATTTTGCACAAAAAATAAATTAAAAATAAAAAATAAATCACCTTAATTCTGCGTCATTCCATGCCAGTTGTGTGCAACTATTCATGGAATCTCCTCGCCATAAAAAATCACATCATGACATTGCAGCACGGAGATTGCACTGCGCCTTTGGCGCCATGCAATGCCGAGGGCGGACGTCTCTGTGTACTCTGTATGCTCTTTGCGAGATAATAAGCAACCACCCATTTACACGCGCCCGATGAATTGCTCCAAGGCCTCTGGATTGGCTAAGGCCTCGTGATTTTTGACGGGCTCGCCGTGAACCACCGCCCGCACCGCCAACTCGACAATTTTGCCTGATTTGGTGCGGGGGATGTCGTCGACTTGCACAATCACTGCCGGTACATGCCGGGGCGTGGTGTGCTGGCGGATGCGTGATTTAATCTGCTGGCGCAAGGTATCGTCGAGCACCATGCCCTGCCGCAAGCGCACAAACAACACCACCCGCACATCGCCTTGCCACTGCTGACCAATCACGACCCCTTCGAGAACCGCGTCGATGTGCGCTAATTGGCCATAAATCTCGGCGGTGCCAATCCGCACGCCACCAGGATTGAGCGTGGCATCAGAACGGCCATACACAATTATCCCACCGTGTGCCGTCATTTCGACCCAGTCACCATGACACCACGCACCCGGATATTTTTCGAAATAAGCCCGCTGATAGGCCGAACCGTCAGGGTCACCCCAAAATCCAATCGGCATGGAGGGGAAGACTTGGGTGCAGACCAGCTCGCCTTTTTGGCCATAAATGGGCTGGCCGTGGTCGTCAAACACCGCCACCGCCATCCCTAACCCAGGCGCTTGGATTTCGCCACGATAAACCGCCCCAAAGGGATTACCCAACATGAAACACGAAATAATATCGGTACCCCCCGAAATCGAAGCCAGTTGCACGTCGGCTTTGATGTGTTGATACACGTAATCGAACGATTCGGGCACCAGCACTGACCCAGTAGCACACATCGTACGCATACTGGTCAAGGCGTGGGTGGTGATGGGCGTGAGCCCCATTTTGGCACAGGCATCTATCCATTTGGCCGAGGTGCCAAATACAGTAATCTGCTCAGCATCAATGTAATCAAACAAAATCGCACCAGCACGGATGCTAGGGTTGCCGTCGTAGAGCATGATAGTCGCACCGCTGGCCAACACCGACACCAACCAATTCCACATCATCCAGCCACAGGTGGTGAAATAAAAAACGCGGTCGCCAGAGCGAATATCACACTGCAACTGGTGCTCTTTGCGATGCTGAATCAGCGTGCCGCCAGCAGAATGCACGATACATTTAGGGGCGCCAGTGGTACCCGAAGAATACATGATGAACAATGGGTGGGCAAAGGGAAGTTGCACAAATTCACAGGCCCGCGGCACAAACGGAGCTACCGACTCTGCCCAGGTGACTGCGCGCGGGATGGATGTAATCGAGCCGCGAATTTGAGCATGATACGGCACCACAATCACCTGTTGTACGGACGGTAACTGTGGCACAATAGCTTCGAGTTTGGCGATACAATCGTGCCACGCTCCACCATAAAAATAGCCATCACTCGCGATAAGTACCCGTGGGGTGATTTGGCCAAAGCGATCGAGCACACCCGTCACACCGAAGTCGGGCGAGGCCGACGACCAAATCGCCCCTAATGCCGTAGCCGCCAGCATCCAGATTACTGCTGCCGGCAGGTTGGGTAAATAGCCGGCGACGCGGTCACCCACACCGACACCTGTCGCCTGCAAGGCTTGCTGGGCGAGCGACACTTGATCGTAGAGCTGGGCAAACGAGAGGCGTTGGCGAACTTGATCTTCGCCCCAAAAGACAATGGCATCGCCGTCGTCGCGGCGGTGGAGCAGGTTTTGAGCATAGTTGAGGGTGACACCAGGGAACCACTGCGCCCCAGGCATACGCGTGACATCAGCAACAATGACAGCACCCGGGGGTGAGCCAATTACGCCGGTGAATTGCCAGACCTGCCGCCAAAAATCAGCGGGGTGGTCAAGCGACCATTGCCACAACGCAATGTAATCGCCATTGCTTTGGGGATGGGCTTGTTGCATGAACTGCCATAATTGGCTGTTCATGCGACGTGCATCACTCGGTGTCCACAATACTGTTGACATTTTTGCTCTTACTTCCGCCCAATTATGGTCGCGGTGGCGGGGGTGGCGGCGGGGGTGGCCGTGTCGTTGGCTGAGGTCGTGGGGTTGCGTTCACCGGTACACCAGTTGCCTGCGGTGGTGGTGGTGCATCGGTCGCCTGCGGTGGCGGTGGGGCATCCGTCGCTTGCGGTGGGGGGGGTGCATCCGTCGCTGGCGGCGGGGGTGGTGCATCTGTCGCTGGCGGCGGGGGTGCGTCACCTTGCTGTGGTACACCTGTTACTTGCGGTGGCGGTTGATTTTGTTGGCCATCCGGTGGCAAGTTTGGTCCCGGTGTCAGATTCGGATCATTGGGATTTGGTGGGGATGGGTAGCTATTATTGTTTGGGGCTGGATTAGGCGTAGATTGCACGGGTGGACATTGGGTGTTGGGCCCTTGGGCAACACATGATGCTGACCCACCATTGGGTGGTATATTACCTAGCTGATTGGGACCTAGTGGTTGCGGCGTACCATTTAATGGTGATTGATTAATCGGTGACAATCCATTCGTGTCGGGTGGATGGGGATTATTACCGTTTGGTCCATCGGGGGGCATGGTCTTATTACCATTTAGACCATCGAGATGCGGTTGAGGCAGCGTGGATTCAATCCGCGCTACTGCTTGGGGTAATACTTGATTAATCGCTTGGGCACATGCAGGGGAGAGGGGTCCACCTTGCCAACCGGCACAATCATCATTGGCTTGTTGCACGGCCTGCTGACAGTTTTCGTTGGCTGGTTGATTCTCATCAAGAATATTCCCCATACACCCATAAAACACCGCCCCACGTACTGCCACGTCATGACCTGCAGGCCCAGTCATATTGGCAATCACCGGTGGTAAAGGGATGACTTGGCCGGTGGCTATGACCGCACTTGGAGCCACCTGTGCCGACGCCAGACCTATACCTGACACCGTCACACTCAACGCCACTGTCGTTGCCGTGGTGGCGATATTACCACCTACGTGACTCACCACCGCCGTACCGGTCCGTAATGCTTCCGCCGTCGATAGATGGAGTCTTGCAATAAAATGATTGACGGATTCGATCACATAATGTAGTGATTTACTAAACGTACCTATGCGGCGCCGGGTGCCTATTTCTTTCTGTTGGAGTTTTTTAATGCCATTAAGCGTACTGTTTAATGGGCGCACCAGTCCCATAATCAATACCACATCAAAAATACTTACCTCGGTACGAATTGATTCGTAGAGTCCAAATAGCGAAAAGACAAAAACGGCACCGGCAGCCAAAATCAATACCGTCGCCAATAGCACCCATCCAATGTTGTCGATGACCCGCACGCAACGACGAAACCATATCTGGCGCGCCGACAACTGTGCATGCTGGGTTAATTGCTGTTGCAATTGGGCATCAATCATAATTGATGTAATCGGCGTAATATGCACAATCTGATGCTGTTTGCGACGCATAATTGTTGCCCGAATCAGCTGAATCGCCACAATCACGATCACCACCGCCAACATTCCACCGGCAATGATTTGCTTCTCGGGATGCTGAAAGGCGTCAGCAAAACCAAATATCGCAGTCACAAAACTAATCACTGTCGCAATCAAAAAAATCCACGACTGCGCCTTGCGTTTCCACAATGATGATTGCGCCGACACATGGGGAAGTTGGGCTAATAATGCTTCAGAGGTAATGTGATTATCCACGCACAGACTCCGTTAATCCGTGGAGCAACTGGGCCCACAACAACGCAGATTCAAGCGGTTCGATAAGTCCAGTCCCTTTGGTATGGGCAAGATCAATTTCGACTGCCCCGCGAGCCGCCACGAATAGTGCATTTTTAGACGTAGTAAGTTCAATCTGCTGAATATCAATATTCACAACGTTATGCTGCTGGGCATATAAATCAACCGCAAAAAACCGCACATTGCCGTCATATAACGCGGTAATGTCTGTTAATTCACC
>CALQBW020000121.1 GCA_943328915.2 Singulisphaera sp. GP187
AATTGGCCGCACGGCTGGCAAGCACATCTTCGCTCCAAATGCCCGTATCAAAGACCTGGTTAGGGTGCACGACATTCACGCGAATTCCTACGTCACCCCATTCGAGCGCGGCGACGCGTGCGAGCTGGGTGATCGCTGCTTTTGACGCCGAATAGGCGGCAGCACCTGGCCCAGGAGCAGGTACGTTTTTTGAACCGATAATGACCACGCGGCCCCCGCCATGTGCTAAGGCGAGTAATGGTTGGCATTCGCGCATCAGGATCATGTTTGCATCGAGATTGATGGCCATGGTGCGCCGCCATTCATCGCTGGGCTGGGCATTGATGAGGCGACTTTTGGGGAAGATGCCAGCATTGAGCACGAGCACGTCGATACCACCAAAGGCGTATACCCCGCGATTAATCGCCGCCCCAATTGCCTGTTCGTCACTGATATCGCAGACGATGGGACAGACATCAGGGCGGGCAAAAAGTTCAGTTACATCAGGATTGATATCGAGGGCGATGACCGCGGCACCGTGGAGCAGCAAGGCTTCGACGCAGGCTCGCCCAATCCCCGAGGCAGCACCGGTCACCAACGCGACTTGCCCACTCAAGGGCGGGGCTAGTCCGAGCAGTTTGAGCTTGACTTGTTCGAGTTCCCAATATTCGATGGCAAACAAATCGGCGTCGGGCAAGGGAGTGTAGCCCCCCAACGCTTCGGCATTGACGATAACCGGGATACTTTGGCGGTACACATCGCCGGCGATGAGTGCTTCGCGTACGCGCCGCCCCACACTGAGCACCCCCAACTCGGGGTCGAGCACAATTCGGGGGGCGGGGTCGAGCATGGTGAGTGGGGTGGGGGCATTGGTGCTGTGTTGGGCAAACCAAGCCTGGTAGCGCGCCACATACCCAGCCACATCACGACCCACCAACGGGATTTGGCGCGTGCGGATGATATGGTCAGGGGTCACACAGCCGCGTTGGGCGATTTGTGCCAAATCAGGGCGCGCCACAAATGCCGCCCCCGCAGCATCAGTCTGCGGTACCAGCACTATTGCGGCACCGATGGCATCAGCGATGTCGTGGCGGAGCTGGGTACGGGCTTGACGAGCGATGGGTGCGGTGAAAACAGTGCTGGGGGCAGGGTGAATATGGTGTGCGACGAATTGTTCGGCTATGTCGACGTAGTGAATCATGCGGTCGTAGCTGGTTTTGGCATCATTGCCCCAGGTAAAAATCCCATGCTTAAGCAAAATCAACCCTTCGTGATGGGGCTGCAGTTGGCTGGCGAGTTGCTGGGCACAATGGCGTGCCAAAGCAAATCCGGGCATCACATAGGGCACCACGAGCAATTTATCGCCGTAGAGTTGTTGGATGTATTGGTTGGCACGGGGGGTATCGAGAATGGTCAATACCGCATCGGCGTGGGTATGGTCGACATAAGTATAGGGGATGATGGCGTGCAAAATCGCTTCGACCGAGGGCGTCGGTGCACTACTATCGGTGAGGGCGCAGCGCATGGCATTGACCATGGCGGCGTCACTCAGCGCGTCCAATTGGCCCATGCGCACCAAAGGTTCGAGCCGGCATGGCGCAAAACCGCGGCGGTCGATGGTGCCTAAATCGTGACCACTGCCTTTGATATACAACAGTGTCTCGGAATCGCCAAACACATTCTTTTCGGCAATTTTGATCGACGTATTACCGCCACCATGGAGTACCAAGGCGGGGTCTGCACCGAGCAGCCGCGAGCTGTAGATGCGCAAATCAAGTGGGGTGGCGCATTGGTTGGCCGTTGAATCATTCCAGCGACTCTGCATGGTGGTGTTCCTGTCACAATTACCTTCATAATAACATACGCCAGTAGCCAGAGAAGAATATCGCAGCGGCCACCACGTGCTGAGTCTATCCCATGCGGATTATCTCGTATAATCATTATGTGAAAAACAAACACGTTTTATTGATAATCTGTATATCTGCCTGGGTGTTTGTTGGCTGTAGTCGCCCCGTATCGGTGCCATCAGACGCGACTCCTGCTGCGACGGGAACAGGAGCCGCGCGCGGGGACACCGGCGACACATCGCCAACCCCACTTACGCTCGTACCATGGCAATCTCCCGACGGTAGGGTCCAATTGCGTGTACCGCAAGACTGGATTATAGAAAGTCATATTGACGCAGGTCGCGCATTGTGGATTTGGAATGCACCGAACCAACGGGGTCTTATTTCATTGCTCCTTATTGCCAGCCCCACGGCATTGGATGGCAATGCCCGCCAAGAATTATTACGGCAAACGCTCATCCAACTCGGCGCAACAAACCAAACCGAAATTCAACACGATGCACAAGGACGAATATTGGTTGATGCGCAGGGGACTGGCACCAATCGTGAAGGACGCAGCGTGCCGCTCTGGATGAGGGTCAGCATCCAACAATTCAGCGACAGCGTCGCCATTGTGGTGATGAGTGTGCCCGAGTTAGATATCGCGTTGATTCAACCCGTGGCGACGCAAATTTTGGCGACGGTCAATGTGGCGCCGATGCCTACTACCGTGCCGTTGCCGACAGTCACCCCAGCACCCTATACCAAAGACACCTTTGACAAAGATACGGGTAAATGGTTCGCAGGTGATGACCTCCGTCGCGCTATCGCAGTGCACGATGGCGTATATCGGATGTATTTACGCATGGCAGATAGCTATTACCTGAGTGCGCCTGCCGAAAAAGCCCGCCTTGACCAACAGATCAGTGTCGACATGAGCTTTGAGGGCTCGGCACGCATTGGCACAGCATTGCGCTTCCATGCCCGCCCCGACGATACGCGCGATTATGTAGTCTGCTGGATTAGCCCATTGCAACGCTTCGGTTGTGTCCGCTCTGATGGTGATACATGGCAAACCATGCACGATGTCACCGATAGTACTATTATTAACCCGACAGGGGTGAACCACGTAGAGTTTACGGTCAAAGATGACCAATATAGCTTTGCGGTGAATGGCAGTATGCTGGCCACCTTTGCCACTACAATGCCGGATGCCGGGGTGCCTGGCCTTTATGTTGAAACCTTCGATGCGGCCGCTGGTGGTCTGTTTGATAACGTCGAAACATCGTGAAGGCCATACAAGGGAGTTGCCGCCGATGAATACCCGTACCAATTACACCGGAACAGTTCAACCCGACGAAACGTTGATGCATTCTGCCACTGCCAACGATTTGTGTAATCGCTTCCGCGTCAATGCCAAAAATGACCCCAACCTTGAGCAATATACGATGCTCGTACGGGCTGCCTACGCCATTGCGCATGTTGCCCATGGAAATCAAATTCGTGAATCGGGCGAACCGTATGTCAATCATCCGGTGGCCGTGGCGATTATTTTGCTTGATCTCGAAATCGACGCCGAAACGGTCATCGCAGCCCTGCTCCACGATGTCATCGAAGACACTGCGATTACCTACGATCAAATCGAAGCCTACTTCGGCGCCGAGGTGGCCGCCCTCGTCGACGGCGTCACCAAATTATCGGAACTCGAGGTACGCCCCAAAGAAGAAGCCCAAGCCGAAAATTATCGCAAAATGTTTGTGTCAATGGCCAATGATCCGCGGGTCGTATTGGTCAAACTCGCCGACCGCCTGCACAACATGCGTACGATTCATGTCACCAAACCCGAAAAACAACGCCGTATCGCCTACGAAACCATCGAAATTTATGTGCCATTAGCGCATCGTCTCGGCATCAGCCAACTCAAATGGGAACTCGAAGATCGTGCTTTTGCTGTGCTTGAACCTGAGCATTACCAAGAAATAAGTCGCCAATTGGCGATGCGACGTGACGTGCGTGAACGGACCGTGCAACGGGTGGTTGATCGTTTGCGTGACGTGTTGGAAAATGAACAAATCAGTGGTGAAGTCTCGGGGCGCCCCAAAAACATCTTTTCGATTTATCGCAAAATGGCCCATAAAGGTGTCCGCCTGGAACAAATCTATGACCAACTCGCCGTGCGGGTGATTGTCAACACCGTCCCCGAATGTTATCAAGTGCTCGGGTTGGTGCATACCACATGGCCTCCCGTCCCTGGTGAATTCGATGATTACATTGCCAACCCCAAAGAAAGCCTCTATCGCTCGTTGCACACCACCGTGTTAATCCCAGGTGGTCAACCATGTGAAGTCCAGATCCGCACGGCCGAAATGCATGAAGTAGCCGAGCACGGAATTGCTGCCCATTGGCGTTACAAAGATGGCCACAAGAGTTCTGATCAGAAGTTTGATGACAAAATTGTCTGGTTGCGCAGTTTAATGTCGTGGCGCAACGAAGTGGTTGACGGTAGCGAAGTTGCGAGTGATTTCGTCGAGCGCTTCAAATCTGACTTCCTCGAAGAACAAGTTTTTGTCTTTACACCGCGTGGCAAAATTATCGACTTGCCGGTCGGCTCAACCCCCGTCGATTTCGCCTATCGCATCCACTCTGACGTCGGTAATAATTGTGTGGGTGCCCGTGTACATCAGCGCATGGTGTCACTTGATTATCAGCTCCAGACTGGCGAAATGGTCGAAATAATGACCAAGCGAACTTCCAATGGTCCTAGCCGCGATTGGATAAATTTCGTCAAAACAGTGAGTGCGCGTAATCACATCCGCCGGTTTTTTAAGCGCGCTGACCGTGATGAAAACAGTACTGCCGGACGGGAAATGCTCGAAAAAGAGCTCAAACGACTCGGCTTAGTCGTGGCACTCGAAGAACTCGCCACCTTGATGAATATCAAACCCGTCGATGAAATGTTGGTATTGATCGGGAGTGGTGAATTATCTGCACGCACCGTCGGTCAAAAAATGTTGGCCAGTCAGATGCCCGAAGATGACATCGTCGACCCACCTGTGCAACCATCACCGAGCAAATTTAGTGAACAAATTAATGCAGATATTCGTGTCCGTGGTTTGGATGGGTTGCTGACCCGCTTGGCACGGTGCTGCAACCCCGTGGTGGGAGAGCCAATCGCGGGGTATGTGACGCGCGGTCGGGGCGTCACGGTGCATCGCGCAGATTGCCACAATATCCTCAATGAGCCAGATCGTAATCGGATTGTCGGAGTGGCATGGGGGAGCGTTGCGCCCAAGCATGGCTTTTTGGTGCCCCTCCAAATCGAATCGTGGGACCGCGTTGGTTTGTGGCGTGATATTTCGAGTACGATTGCCGATGCCGGCATCAACATCGATGTGGTCGAACAAATGCCGACCCGCCGCCCCAATCGTTCGTTTCTTCGGGCGGTGATACGCGTCCAAAGCGTCGAACAATTAACTCGCCTACTCGACCGCCTCAATCGCCTGCCAGATGTGATCGAAGCCCGCCGTGAAACCGGCAGCATTACTTCGTCACGGTAATCACGAAATCAGCGCAACCGAATTAAGCGCCGATGTTCTCTATTCACGCCGGCGCAGGGAGTTTTTCTCCATAAAATAACACAATTACGAAAACACGATAAATTCTGATATAATCAGAAAATTAAAAGAGGAGCACGTATGTCCAAAGTATTGTATGTAGATATGGACAATGTCTTGGTTGATTTCCGGTCGGGGATTGCGCTGTTGCCGGCGCATGTGCGAGCGGAACACGAGGATGTAAGTGATGCGCCGGGGATTTTTGGGTTGATGGATCCGATGCCTGGGGCGGTCGCGGCTTTTCGTGAGCTGTCCGGCTTGTTTGACACCTATATTTTGTCGACGGCGCCCTGGAAGAATCCTTCGGCGTGGATGGACAAACGGGTGTGGGTGGAGCAATATTTGGGTCATGCTGCCCACAAACGCTTGATTTTGTCACACCACAAACAGCTCAATCGCGGGCATTTTTTGATTGATGATCGCCCCAACAACGGTGCGCGCCACTTCCGAGGCGAAGTGATTAAATTTGGTCTGCGTGAATACGAGGATTGGCCAGTGAAATCGTACGCTGGTTGGCCAGAAGTATTGGCTTATTTGCGCACGCAGGCGTAGACGACGACAGAATAATCCCCTGCCGATTATGCGTCGGAAGGGGATTGATTTTTATTGGCTGATTAGTTTTTGCGGGGTAGCGACAAACAATTGTTGAGCCATGGCTTCACCAAAGCGCCCGTAGACATAATCATAGGCAAAGCGCATCGCGGTGGGGCGGTAGGTGTCACTATGGGCGTCGCTCGCGACAAGATCAACTAATTGGTGGTCAAAGAGCGTCAAGCTATTGGGCTCATCTATGGCGATTGCGGTAACCTGAAAAAGCACGCCGGCTGTGTGAATGGCGTGGAGATCTTGGAGGTCTTGGTCGTTGTAGATATAGCGCTCGGGGTGAGCAAGGATGACGGTGTAGCCATCAGCGATGAGGTTGCGTGCTACCGGAAGGAAGCGCTGGTCGACGGCAAACACGGGCATTTCGATAAGCACGGTGCGACTATCTGCGAGGCTCAAAATCTGATTGCTGGCGAGTTTTTGGGGAACGGTGGGCACAAAGCTGATTTCGGTGCCGGGGAGCAATGTAATGACAATACCGGACTGGTCGGCGGCGTGTTGGAGCGCCGTGGTGCGTTCGCGGATCAGGGCGGGGCTATAGTGGCGCGAGGCACTCGAATCGGGGCTGTGAGGGGTACAGACGAGGGTGCGTACGCCTGCCGCATACGATTGGCGGACCATATTGAGTGATATTTCGGCGGTGCGGGCACCGTCGTCGATATTGTGCAAAATATGACAATGGAGGTCAATCATTACGTTCCTTTTTAGCGTGTTGATTATCCGTAATAGCCCGAGGACTGCGTCATTTCGGCATCGTTGAGGACGACACCGACGATATGGGCTTTGGCTTTTTCGAGGACATTCCGGGCTTGTTTGGCAGGTTCGCGACGGGTACGGCCGGCTTGCATCACCAAAATCACCCCATCCATACGTGGTGCGAGCACAACCGCATCGCTGACCGCCAACACGGGTGGGGTATCGATAATGATGATATCTGCCAAGCCGCGCAGCCCTTGCAAAATCTCACCCATCCGGCGTGAGCCGAGAATATCGGCGGGACGGGGAGGCAATGGACCACTAGCCAGTAATTGCAGCCCCGGGACGCTGGTAGCTTGAAGCGGCGGGGCCTCGCCTTCGTTGGCAAATAACATACTGGTCAATCCGGTGTCATTGCTTACGCCAAACAAGGTATGCAAGGCGGGTCGACGTAAGTCACAATCAACCAAAATGACCCGCTGTTCGGATTGCGCCATCGTGATGGCCAAATTGGCAGCTACCAAGGATTTGCCGTCTTCGATACCGGCGCTGGTAATTGTTATCAATTGCAAGGTGTGGTCGAGGCTGGCAAATTGAATATTGGTGCGCAGGCTTCGAAAGGCCTCGGCTGCCGCAGATTGGGGCGCACTCAAGGCAATAAGTGCTGATGCAGGGGTGGCTGCTACAGGATTGGTCATCGTTATTTCCTTGCTGGTGTACGCCGGTCATTGTTGGAATTACTGGCAGGGATGGCTCCTACCACCGTTAACCCGACATGTTGTTCAACATCTTCGGGCGTTTTGAGAGTATCGTCGAGTGCTTCGAGCACAAAGGCCAGCAAGAAGCCAATAATCAACCCCAAAAATGCTCCCGCTGCCACGTTGATTTTGGTTTGTGGTCGGTAGAGAATGGGGGGCGTGGCGGGGGTGG
>CALQBW020000122.1 GCA_943328915.2 Singulisphaera sp. GP187
AATCACGAATAAATAATTACTATAAGGGGCACACTGCCATGGCGGCTCGCAGGTAATACATTGACCTGTTCACTTTTGTTTGGGGCGATGATGTCATTGTCACTGATTAATGGTAGGAAGTTGGGTGTGATAGCTTCACCAGCAGCAGACGACCAAATACGTTCCAAGAGATGTCTCTAAAGTGAGGATAAACTTTTACAAGGTGAGAAATTTTTGAACGGGGTAGTGACTGTTCGCATAGGTAAATAATAGGGTATAGTAATTGGGTAAGACACATTGAGAAATTCTATGCCAGTGAATTCACACCATGCTCCTAACCACACTTCAGATACTGATTTGTTGGGGGCATTATTAGCCAAACGGAAAACAGATGGGCTAACTTTTGGACACCACCGCCTGCAGTTGTCGGAGGTCGTGCGCGAAGTTGCTGAACATATTGGAATTCGGCGTGCCGGTTCGATGGGTGAGCTCCGCACATCTGCATACATGTCGAGCATATGGCACAAAGCAGGGTTATTGACTTGGACAGATTCATTTGATGCGAAAGTTCAGCGTATTCCCACCACAATGTATTTAGCTATATTAAGTGTTGGGGCAAACATATGTGCGTCGTTTTCGGTCAATGCTGCATTAGTAATCACGAGTGTTTTGTTGGGTTTTGCGGTGTGGATTCAATATCGTGATATGCCGTTGGTTGTTGGGAAGCGGATGACGATCCCCAATGTGATTGCGATACGTAAAACGGCTGAGGCGCCACGACGGCGGGTGGTCATCATCGCCCCGCTCGACACCAACGGGGTGGTCGATCGTTTTAATCAGCCGTGGCAGCATGTGGTGGCGGTATCTGTACAAGCCGCATCATTGCTTATTGCAATCCTTGACACTGCACCACTTGTGCGTTTGTTGCCGTTGGGGCATCTCACGCTCGGGTGGGTAATGTGGGGTTGTAGCGGTTTTTTCATCGTGACCGCAATTATCGAAGCTCAATCACACCGTCGTACGGTCACAAGTGGTGCGGTAAGTCATGCAGGTGGGTTGGCTGTAGAGGCAAGGATTGTCGATGAACTCGACGCATTGCGCCACACCGAAGTATGGGCAGTTTCTACCGGTGCTTCTCAGACCTATGCGGGAGTAGATGATTTGATTCAGCGTTATCCTTTTGATCCGCACACGACGTTTTTTGTCGTGTTATCAGGGATTGGGCGTGGCACACTCTGCTACACCATCCCTGCCGGTGGCACTGGTGGTACAACAGATCCATTACTATTGGAATTAGCAACGGAAGTCCGCAAGACGGTTGGTGTTGATGCGCGAGTAAGTCGCAACCCAAGTGTGATTCGCCCATTGTTAAAACGCAATTATCGTGCAATTGAATTTACGTGTCTCGATGAAAAGGGGTATGTACCACTACAAGGACTTTCGAGTGACAGCATCGAAGTATTAAGTCTCCCAATCCTGGAACGGGCAGTACGTGCCGTGGTGATGATGATCCGCGCACTTGATGCCTTGAATTAATCACAGGGCAATATATATTTGGAGGGAAATGATGAATACTGCGATTTTGACATGGTTACAACGTTTGGTCCAAACCCCGAGTGTCACGCCAAATCAAGCAGGCCCAAAGGCATTGACTACCGGTGAAGGGGCTATGACCACCGTGGTGGCACGGGCTTTTCAGACGCTCCAAGCCGATGAAATCATCTATGATCCAGTACTGCCCAAACGAGATAATGTATACGGAATTTGGCATGGTGAATCTCCCGAAGTGTTGTTGCTTGACGTCCACATGGATACCGTGGGTGTTGAACAGATGACGATTGACCCGTTTTCTGGCGAAATTCGTGACGGACGTGTGTATGGTCGCGGCGCAGTCGACACCAAAGCAAGCCTCGCGATTGCGCTTGGGGTGCTCGAATCGCATATTGCAAGTGGTAAAAAACCCCCCTATACCATCATGATTGCGGCGAGTGTCGATGAAGAAGAAGGCGGCGCTGGCGCTGAGGCATTGGCGCGATGGGTCACCAAACGCCAAATGCGACCGATCCAAATGCTGGTGGCAGAACCTACCGAATGCCGCCCTGTATATGGTCACAAAGGCCTCGTACGTCAATTTATCACAATCCACGGTGAAGCAGCCCATTCTGCGCAACCACATTTGGGAAAAAACGCTATTAGTGCGATGGCACAGGTGATCTTGGCACTTGATGCCGAACACCGTCGCCTGCAGACCCTTCCTGCGACTGGATTGGGACACGGCACACTCACCGTTTCGTTGATAGAAGGTGGTCGTGGGCTCAATGTTGTGCCCGATTCGTGCCAGATTGGGATTGATCGGCGTATCATCGATGGTGAAATCTTTGACGAAGTGGCCGCCGGGATTATCTCGATAGTCCACGCAGCTAGTCCGTTACCAGTGACGGTTACAATGCTCGCATCTGGTGATGCTTTTTATCAAGATCCCAACCACCCGTGGGTGCAAACTGTGGCGGATTTTCATCACACCACCGCTACCAGTGCTCCGTATGGAACCAATGCCTATGCCTATGGAGATTTGGCTGATTGTTGTATTGTGTATGGTCCTGGGTCGATCGCACAAGCCCATACTGCCGATGAATGGATTGCCATTAGCGAAATCGAGCACGCCGCGAATTTTTATCGGCATTGGTGGGGATTGGAGTCGTAAGTCATCGTTTTTTTGCATACAAAGGAGTAGTTCATGGGAACGACGTCAATTCATACGCATGGGTGTCGAATTTCGGACGAATGGACGTTGCGCGGCATGCGCGCTGCAGTCCTCGAAAATGAGCTTATCAAAATCATTGTCTTGCTCGATCGCGGTGCCGAGATTGTCGAGATGCGGCACAAACCGAGTGATATCGACCCGCTATTGCGATTGCCCGTCACTATTCACGACCCGACTCGTGCGACTGGGTCAATTGCTAGTGCTGGGGGTAACTTTATGGATATGTACCTCGGTGGCTGGCAAGAAATTGCCCCGTCTGGCGGACCAACAAATGTCCACCGCGGTGCTGAATATGGCCAACATGGTGAAGTATCGTTGTTACCATGGGATGCCATGGTCATCGAAGATACCCCCGACCGAGTCACGTTGCGTTGTAGCGTCCGTGGCGTGCGCACTCCCATTCGGATCGTGCGGGATATGACGATTACCCGTGGCCATGCTGCCGTGATGCTGAACGAAACCTTTACCAATGAGGCAAATGAGCCACTTGACATTATGTGGGGGCATCATATTGCCTATGGTTTGCCGTTTTTAAGTCATGGTGCCCAAATTTATACCTCAGCCCAATCAATCGAAGCGCACCAAGCATCTTCGAATGGTCCCAACCGATTGACTCGTAATGGTGCCCGAGGCACATGGCCAATGATTGCTGGTCCTGACGGCACGCCGTTTGATGCAAGTAAGATTCCTGCACATGCTGATGCCCACGGCAGCGACGTGATGTACCTCAGTAACTATCAACATGATGACGCATGGTACTGCTTATATAGCAAACACCACGATGTCGGTGTTGGGGTCATGTGGGATGCAACTGTGTTCAAACATATTTGGTTATGGGAAGAGTTTAGTCGTACTAAAGGCTACCCTTGGTGGGGCCGTAGTCATGCGTTGGCACTCGAGCCGTGGTGCGGCTACCCCACCGACGGCTTGGCAGAAGTCGTCAAGCAAGGAAAACAATTGGTCATACCAGCGGGAGCATCGATAAGCACATATTTGACGGCAGGGCTGTATCAAGGCGACCGTGTGCCGCGACGCGTGACTCGTGAAGGTGATGTGTTGTAAATAGTTTCCCTTTGAACATATGAGCGGCAGCGTGTTACCGTAACACGCTGCCATTTTTTGGGCAATACTATACCGTAATAAACAATTGTCACCAAAAAGGCAACGAAACGAGGAATTGCCAATAGTGTGCAAGTGTTTGCGCAATTATAGAGTTACGTGGTGCCTGGGAATAAACGCAAAACACCACTACAAAACAATGTAGTGGTGTTTTGGCAATACTAAGAAGGATTTAGCCGACGTTGAAGTGTTTGAACTGGGGCAAGTGAGCTTGGTTTTTGGCAAACATGGCATTGACCATATCGCGGATTTCGTTGGGGGCCAGTACCGCAGCCGTCAACGGATCATTGAGGATGGCTTGGTAGACTTTGCGGGGGTCGCCGCTAATGGCGCCGTCTACGGCCAGCTCTTCGATTTGGGCGCTGAGATTGGTCAGCATCGCGCATTGTGGTGGCAACGCGCCGACGTGGACGGGGTGCAAGCCATCTTTGTCAACAAATACGGGGACTTCGACGCAGGCGTCTTGGGGCAGATTGGTAATCAAACCGGTGTTGCGCACATTCCCATTGAAGCGGAACGGTTCACCGCCCACCAAGGCATTGACGATATAGGCGGCGTATTCGTGACCACGTTCGAGTTTGAGTTGGGCACTGCCATCAAACCACGAACGTGCATCGGCGCGCCATTCGTTTTCGCGGCGCAAATATTCGTCGAGGATATAGGCGTGTTTGCCAGGATTCCAGCCGGTGCCATGGGTGCAATATTTTTCGATTAAGTCTGGGCGCTTGCGGAACCAGGCGTTGTATTCTGAATTATGGCCACTTGATTCGGTGACGTAGTAATCGAGGTGCAAGAACATTTCGTTGCGCACGATTTCTTGGTTGTAGACTTCAGGCTTGTCCATTGCGGCGCGAATCAACGGGTAAACACTTTTGTTTTTGTGGTCAAAACGTAAATACCACGCCATGTGGTTGATGCCAGCACAGAGGTAGTCGATTTCTTCAAATGGGACGCCAATCCAGCGTGCCAGCATTTCGGCGGTGCCTTGGACGCTATGACAGAGCCCGGTAATCTCAATACTACTTTCGCGTTGCATAGCGCGACAGAGCATAGCCATCGGATTGGTGTAATTGAGCATCATGGCGTTGGGGCAGTATTTTTCCATGTCTTTGGCAATCGAGAGCATTTCGGGAATGGTCCGCAATGCCCGGAAAATACCTGACGGGCCGCGGGTATCACCGACATTAATATCGATACCAAATTGTTTGGGGATTTCGATATCGTGACGCCATACTTGCACGCCCCCTGCCAAAATAGTGACCATGACGACATCGGCGCCTTGGAGGGCTTCGGCACGTGAAAGAGTGGTTTTGACAGTAGCGGGGTAGTTACCAAGTTCAATAATACGTTTGACGGAGCGTTCAGCGAATTCGAGCCGTTCGGCATCGATATCCATCAAAACCAATTCGGCGTCAGCTAGACGCGGGAAGGTGAGAATGTCGCGTACCAACGTGCGGGTAAATCCAATGCTCCCCGCGCCAATAAATGTAATCCGCGTCATGACGGCTCCTTTACGTGTATGTTATCCGTTAAAAATCATACCATATTCACGCTTGGTATGATTGGTTCTACTGGGTGGGATAAGACCACGTGTGTTCCCATAATTCATCACCGAGGCGTTGGGCAATGGCTAATGACTCGACATAACCGTCAATAATCAGCGCATTGATAAAGGCATCACGGTCGTGATTGACTGCCGCCGCTACGATCGCTTCAACCCATGCGTAGCGACTTGCCAACATCCCGGCGAGAGTTGAGCCGAGTGCTGGTTGCGGGATTGGTTCGAGCGTATTATGCCGAGCAATCGCCGGCGATTCGACAATTGCGCCGATTGGTAAATCGGGGACTTGACCGCGATTAGGTAAATTCACTGCATAGCTGGCACCGGAGCCGGCACGCAGGGCGGCGATGATTTCGACCACTTGTTCGTGCTCGCCTGATTCACGCACGAATAAACTTGCCGGCAACGGTTGGTCGCTGAGGGCATCGGCATGCATTGCGGCGAATTCGGCATCGCCACCGGCAATCGTCCCTTCAAAGCTAAAGGCATCAACACCGAGGCGCATGCCATAATAATTGCCATGCCGGAAGAATTGTGGGAAGAATTCGGTGATATGCCGGTCGAGAACTGCAGGGAAGGCACCTACTTGATCAAACAATTGCCATGTGAACGCATTGTCATTTGGTTTGATGTGCGGGGCAGCGCTGATTTTGGCACCGATAGTGCGCATTTGTGGGAACATGTCGACCGCCCGATGGTGCACACTTGTCAGCCAGGTGAGGTGATTGTACCCGGCACAGGTTACGTCTAATTCAGCTGCAGGTACACCGAGGTGCTGTGCCAAATAGTGGGTGACATGCAACACGCCGTGGCAAAGACCAATCACTGGGGCACCGATTTGGGTATGAATAGCCCGACAAATTGGTGCCATCGGGTTGGAATAATTGAAAAATAGTGCATCAGGCGCTAAGTCGACCACGTCACGGGCAATTGCCAGCATTGCGGGGATCATGCGTACGGCCCGGGCGCTCCCCCCTGGTCCCACGGTATCGCCAACCGGCACATAGATGCCGTATTTGCGTGGGATAAAGACATCTTGTTCCCAAGCCCGTCGGCCACCGACTCCAACCGTACAAATCACCACTGTGGCACCAGGTAAGGCGTCACGGCGGTCGGTATGGGCACGGACCGTCAGCGGCGCACCAGTTTGGGCCAGCATCTTGCGAGCGAGGCCATAGGCAGTTTGCAAGGCTGTGGCGTTGATGTCAACCAAGCGCACTTCGGCAGGCTGACCGGCGGCTATCAGGTCTGCGAGGAGTCCTCGGGTAAATGACGCGCTCCCGGCCCCAATCATGACGTAGCGTTCCATAATAATATTCCTTTGTGGTAGCGTGAAAAATACCCTACCGCCTACTTGAATCCGCTAGTGGCGGCGTTGGCCACAATTTGGCGTTGGAACAAAATATAAATCAGTACAATTGGTACCAGCACAATCACAGACGCTGCCATGGTAAGGCTAGGGCGTGAGCCGTGACTACTGCTGTACCAGGTCAGGAGGAGTGGCAGAGTGCGTTTTTCATGGGTGGTAATCACGATAAGTGGCCACAGGTAATCGTTCCACGTTGCCATAAAGGTAAAAATTCCCAAAGTTGCTAACGGTGCGCTTAATTGCGGGAGAATTAATCGCCAATAGATTTGGAATTCACTCGCACCATCAATACGCCCTGCATCAACTAGTTCACGCGGGATACCTTCGATGAATTGACGCATCATAAAAATACCAAAGGCATCAATCATGGCCGGGATAATTAACCCCCACAGGGTGTCGATTAATTGTAATTTGACGAGAATCAAATAAAGCGGAATCATAATCATTTGAAATGGAATCATAATTTGCGCCATTATGACGGCAAACATGACCCCTTTGCCACCAAATTCGTAACGCGCAAAAATATACCCTGCAAGAGAACTGGTAAATAACGTAATACAAACACGGGCGATTGCAACGACACTTGAATTCAAAAAAAACAATCCAATTGGGACTTTGGGGTCACTGAAAATTGTACTGAAGTTTTGCCAAGTAGGCGTTTTGGGAAAAAATGTTGGTGGGATGTGAATAATCTCGCTTGGTGTTTTGAGTGACGACAAAATTACATACACGAATGGCAGTAAAGTAACACTCAAACCAATACCTAAAATCGAATAGCGAAGCACTGCGCCGATAATATTTGAAAAACCATTCCGTGATTGAGTAGTCATTTCTAGTA
>CALQBW020000123.1 GCA_943328915.2 Singulisphaera sp. GP187
CCACTGCCAAAGGCAAAATCGGCCCAAACTTGACCTATTTTGGCAATCGTCGCACGATTGCTGCGGGTGTGTTGCCTTATTCTGCCGAAAACTTGGCCAAGTGGTTGCATGACCCTGCCAGTATCAAACCGGGCAATTTGATGGGGCGCGTCATCAAAAAAGGTGCCTTGAAAGACCAGGAAATTGCGGATTTAGTTGCGTATCTTGATGGTATGAAGTTTGCCGTCAATTTGCCGGCAGAGAAATAAGGAGTCTAGCAATGGCGATTGCTGAGCATAAGTTGACGTCAGTGTCACCCGCTACGGCTTACTCTGGGTCATTCCCATGGCGGACGTGGTTGGCCACTGTAGATCACAAAAAAATCGGTATTATTTATATCGTTAGTGCCTTTGTCTTTTTCTTGTTAGGTGGCATAGAAGCAATGTTGATGCGAGTGCAATTAGGCACTCCCAACAACACATTTTTGAGCGCTGATGTTTACAATCAGCTCTTCACCATGCATGCAACCACCATGATCTTTTTGATGATAATGCCGATGAACGTCGGTATCGGCAACTATGTCGTGCCATTGATGATTGGGGCCCGTGATATGGCCTTCCCTCGCTTGAATGCCATGTCGATTTGGTTGTTTTTGGGCGGTGGGTTGTTGTTGTATATGAGTTTCTTGACCGGTGGTGCGCCCAATGGTGGTTGGTTTGCCTATGCCCCATTGACCCAAGTGCAGTATTCACCAACCGCTGGTATGGATTACTGGATTTTGGGGTTGGGCTTGACCGGTATCGCTTCGATTGCCGGTGCGCTCAACTTTATTGTGACAGTGCTCAACATGCGTGCCCCTGGTATGTCAATCAACCGCATGCCATTGTTTGTATGGATGAATTTAGTGGTGAGCTTCCTCATCATCTTTGCATTCCCTACGTTTACCGTCGGTTCGATTGAATTATTATTCGACCGCCAATTTGGTGGTGCGTTCTTTAATCCAGCCCAAGGTGGCGATGCCATGCGTTGGCAGCACTTGTTCTGGTTCTTTGGTCACCCGGAAGTCTATATTTTGATTTTGCCGGTGATGGGTATGATTTCAGAAATCTTACCGGTCTTTTCGCGCAAACCAATTTTCGGTTATTCGTTTGTGGCCTTCTCGGGCGTTGGTATCGGATTCCTCGGCTTCATCGTGTGGGCTCACCATATGTTTGGTGTGGGCATGGGTCCGATGGCGAATGCATTTTTTGCAGCAGCGAGTATGGTTATCGCTATCCCTACCGGAGTCAAAATCTTTAACTGGATTGCGACGATGTGGGCTGGTGATGTACGGTTGACGACGGCGATGTTGTACGCCATCGGCTTTATTTCGATGTTCATCATTGGTGGCATTAGTGGGATTACCTTGGCTTCGCCACCGATCGACCTCCAACAGACTGACTCATATTACGTAGTTGCCCATTTGCATTACGTATTGTTTGGCGGTTCGATTTTGGGGTTGTTTGCCGGTGGGTATTATTGGTTCCCCAAAATGACGGGACGGATGCTCAACGAACGCATCGGCAAAATTCAGTTCTGGATTATGTTGATTTCGTTTAATGTGACGTTCTTTCCGATGCATTTTGTCGGTACAGAAGGCATGCCCCGGCGTATTTACACCTACGAAGCCGGTATGGGTTGGGATATGTGGAATTTTGTCGAGACCGTCGGATCATTCTTTTTGGCCTTCTCGATTTTGGTCTTTATCTACAACGTTATTATCAGCCTGCGTAGTGGTGAAGTAGCTAGCAATGACCCTTGGGATGCGGCGACGTTGGAATGGACGATTCCTTCCCCTCCGCCGTCATACAACTTCTTGCATATCCCGGTGGTCAACAGTCGTCGCCCATTGTGGGATGCTAAATACCCTCACGCTGCTGGTGATGATCATCATGGCGAATCCAGTGCACCGTCACTAGTGCGCTACGAATACACCGATGAAGATACCGCTGGTGCAAAAGAAATCCACATGCCAAGCCTGACGTTTAGCCCGATGATTTTGTCGGGTGGGTTGACGATTGCTGCCCTTGGCTTTATCTACATCAACAAAGATATTCTTGGTTTGCCGACACGAATGGCAGCCCTTGGATTCATTTTGATTGGGATTGTCATGGTGTCGGTTGCGATTCGTGGTTGGATAGTTGATTCACGCAAAGATTCGCCGTACCTCGGTCAGCATCACTAAAAGTACCGTTGTGCTACCGGGATGCCCGGTAGCACTCGTTGAGGAGATTGTATGAGCGCCACGAGTCATGCGCATCATGATGAAGCTGGGCAAGCCCCATTGGTCGGGTCGCTCGGCGTCGATAGTCGCAAATTAGGATTGTGGGCCTTTATCGGTTCCGAAACACTCTTTTTTACGGCATTGATTACCACCCATTTGATTTTTTATGCCCGTACCAAAGCCGAATTGACCGCAAGCGGTATGTTCGCCCACCTCGACCCCAAGCATTTTTTGGGGATCAATTTGACTTCAGTGCTTGCCGCAATTTTGTTGGCGAGTTCATTGACAATGGTACTCGCGTTAGCAGCATCCAAAGCCAAAGAATGGCAGAAGTTCCGGTTTTGGTTGCTCGCGACGATTATCCTCGGTTCGAGTTTCGTATTGGGTCAAGCGTATGAGTTTACTCATTTGTATGAAGAAGGACTCAAACTCGCACCACAATTTGTCTTTGAAGGCGAAACGGTCAAGAGCTTGTTTGGTGTGACCTTCTTTACTATGACTGGCTTCCACGGTTTGCACGTCACTTTGGGGGTGGTATGGTTGATTGCGGTCTACTTCAAAGTCCGTAAGTTTGCAGCATCACCCGAAAACCCGATGGATGTAGAACTTGTAGGATTGTATTGGCACTTTGTCGACTTGGTATGGGTCGCTATTTTCACCTTGATTTATTTGATTTGATGGAGGTGTCTCGTGGCAGAACATGCTACACACGACCAGCATGCGGAAGTGCATGAATCACATGGCACGGGATTTTATTGGATGGTCGGCGCTATTTTGGCGATTATTACCACCATCGAAGTCGCCATATTTTTGGTAAAAGATGCCATCGGGAATGAATTATTTTTGGTAATTTTGTTTGTCTTGTCGATTGCCAAGGGTGCTGGGGTCGTAATGTTTTTTATGCATTTACGCGGCGATGCACGAATTTTTCAATTTGTGTTTATCGTGCCATTAATCTTTGCTGTCACGATGTGCCTTGGTTTCTTAACGATTTTTTCGAATCATGTGGGTATCGCTGGTTAATCAAAGCTATCTATGCGCCGCAGGGAAGCCCCTGCGGCGCGTTGTTATTTATGTGTAGGCACGAGGAATATCATGAATCCATATGCATGGAATTTTGAACCGCGCTTGATGGCTGGCTTGGTTGTTATTATTGCATTGTACCTTGGTGTGACCGGGCCACTCGCGCAGCGCTGGCAGGTTGCGGGTGCGACACCGCTGATGCGTAATCGTTTTTTGTTGGCGATGGTTTGGACATTTGTGGCGTTGATATCTCCGATCGATACATTGGCACTCGTGTCGCTCAGTATGCACATGGTTCAGCATTTAATTCTGATTTTGATTGTCCCCCCATTGATTATTTTGAGCATCCCGCCAGCGATTGGATCATTACTGCTTCGCAACGGCATCGTGCGGGCCTTTGCGCAAACAATATTTACGCCCGTCGGGGTTTTTATCATCTACAATGCCATATTTATTGGTTGGCACGTACCAGGTAATTACGATTTAGCGATTCGTGACGAGCAAGTGCACAGCCTTGAGCACGTGATGTTTGTCTTGGGCGCAATATTGTCGTGGTGGCCGGTGTATAGCCAACAACCCGAAATCCCTCGGTCATCCCCTGGGATGTTGATTTTGTATCTGTTTTTCATGTCGTTGCCTCCCACCATCATCGGTGCGTTGTTGACGTTTGCGGGGTATGTGATTTATCCTGCATATGAAGCCGTTGCGCGACCGTGGGGGATGACTGCCCAAGCCGACCAAGAATTGGCAGGGTTGATTATGTGGCTCCCCGGGGGGTTGGTGTATTTTGGCGTGTTGACCGTGGTATTTTTCCGATGGTTTAATCGCCCTGGGAATGACAGTGCCGTCTAATTAGACCAGAAAGGTGTCAATCATGGACGCATTTATTCGTTGTTACCCCCCTAATCTGCCTAGCGGTTCCACCCATGTGTGGTACGTGATGCGTGGCGATGATTTGATTGTTGATACCCAAAATCTTGCCGAGCCATTGCCTGGTACATCCCAAGCTCCCACCAGCATTGGGATTCGCCAGCACTTCCCATTGGGCACCCAAGGCGACATCTCCGTGCATGCCGCAATTGTCGATGCCGATTGCGAATTGTCTGAGGGGTTGCAGACGGTGAATTTGCGCAATTTGATGAATCATCCTGGCATCCGCCAAGAAGTCATCATGGCAGGGAGTTATGCCAAAGAATTAATCGAATTCCAGACCATGACCAAATATTGTAGCCGCTGTGCCGCACCATATCGCACCATCCCCAATACGTGGGGCTTGCGCTGTGACCCGTGCAAACACGAAGTGTTTCCGCCGGTCAGCCCGGCCATCATCGTGCTCATCCATGATGGCGATCGCGTGTTGCTGACCACCAAAGTCGGTTGGGGCAATCGCTATAGCCTGGTGGCTGGATTTGCCGAGCCAGGCGAGAGCTTCGAAGCGTGTGTGGCCCGCGAAGTGCGTGAAGAAGTGGGCGTCGAAGTCAGTACCATCCGCTATGTAGGCAGCCAATGCTGGCCCTTCCCACACCAGGTGATGGTCGGATTTTTGGCGCAATACCATAGTGGTGATATTCGCATGGACGCCGAAGAATTGGCGGATGCCAAGTGGTTCGATCGCGGTGATATGCCGGCCATTCCACCATCGACGGCGATTTCCGGACAAATCCTTGATATCTGGCTGCATGGTGACGCCCAAAAGGATATGATCGTGGGCTTTGATTATCAAGATTATCGGTAATTTTTGATTAAAGCGACAGTTTACAGAGAAATATCAGTAAATTCTTATGGAGTTCTTATATTTCTGCGAATAGACTGTGGTATAGTACGAACATCGAGTGATGATTGCGACGGTTATCACAATGACATGCAAATGTCCGCCAAGCTACACGTCGCCCTCTTACACCTCCCGAGGCAACTCGGTATCTTCATCCTAGTGGGCGGTTGAGCTTTGCTCCCGCCCACTCCTCATTTTCCACAACGATACACACCATATCAAATCCCGAAAAAAGTGTTTTTTTGTGAGCTGAAAAAATGGAGTGACTTATGGGTTCCGACGCCGATTTTTTACAGATAGAAAATGTGTTCTATGTTACAATTTTGAGGTACTTAAAAAAGTGAGGATGTGGCATTCAAGATTTGGGCAGAGCATTGGGTTAATACGGGGACAGTAGCAGCGCAAGGAGTAAGTGTGTTACGCGAATTTCGGACGGGGAATGAATATCCATATAATCGGAGCACGTCGGTACGCTGGATTGTTTCGCATGTGATGCGCTATCCATGGTTGCCAATTGGATTTATCGTGTTGGCATTAATTGCGATTAGTGCATTTACGTATACGTCATTTCAAATCCAACAAGCATTTCAGGTCATTGAATCGCGCGGCACCATCGACCAGTTGCTGATCGTGTCGTTGGGTTTACTCGGTTTGCGGGCTGCGTTTGCGGTGGTCGATATGATCAATACGGTGATTCGCGAGTTTTTGGCATCGCGCATGGAGCGTGACGCCCGCGAAGAGCTGTATATCAGCTTATTAAGCAAAAGCCAAACCTTCCACAATCGCCAACGGGTGGGCGATTTGATGGCCGCGGCTACCGGTGATGTGTCGCAACTCAACCTGATGATTTCACCTGGGGTGAGTCTGATTATCGAAGCCATCACCCAGTTGATTACGCCACTCGTGGCAATTGCTGCCTTAAATCCGGCGTTATTGCCGGTGCCGGTAGTGTTTGTGGCATCGTTGATTTGGGGTTTGATTCGGTATAACAAAAAACTCGGTCCGGTGGCGGGGGCATTGCGTGGCCAATATGGGCAAGTCAGTGCCACCTTGTCTGAGGCTATCCAAGGAATCGAAGTGGTCAAAGCCACAGCCCGCGAGCAATTCGAGGGTGAGCGGTTCAAGCGTGAATCGCAGCGCTACCGCGATTTGTTTGTGCAAGAAGGCGAAATCCAAGCACGCTATTTGCCGCTGTTGTTCTATGGCTTGTTGATTGGTTTGTCGTATGGCTATGCGATGTGGTTGCGCCAGGCTGGGGTGATTGACACCGGGAGCGTAGTGGCATTTTTGACGCTGATTACCTTGTTCCAATTCCCGACCTTTATTTCGTTGTTTATGTTTGCCTTGGTGCAATTTGGGTTGGCGGGTGCTAACCGCATCCTCAAAATCATCAATACCGAAACCGAAATGGACGAAAACCCGGTGGGTGAGTCGCACCAAGTACGTGGCGAGATTCGTTTTGCCAATGTGTCGTTTGGCTATGGTGACAGCAACATCGTGACTGACATCAGTTTCGTGGCCAACCCAGGTGAGACGATTGCGATTGTCGGTCAGACTGGCTCGGGCAAAACCACCTTGACGCGCTTGGTGAATCGTACCTATGACGTGACCAGCGGCGAGGTGTTTATCGATGGTGTGGATGTGCGACGCTGGAATCTCGATTCCTTGCGTTCACAGATTTCGATGATCGAACAAGACATTTTTTTGTTTTCCAAAACGATTGCCGAAAACATCGCCTTTGGCGCCCGTGGTGACGTGCCACGTGAGCGTATCGAATGGGCGGCGCAACAAGCGCAAGCGCATGACTTCATCAAATCATTCCCTGATGGGTACGATACGATGGTGGGGGAGCGTGGTGTGACCTTGTCGGGTGGACAACGGCAACGAATTGCGATTGCACGAGCATTTTTGACCGACCCACGCATCTTGATTCTCGATGATTCGACGAGTGCCATCGATAGCGCCACCGAGGATCAAATCCAACGGGCCATGCGTGAAGTGCTCAAAGGGCGTACCACGTTGTTGATTACCCACCGCTTGGCACAGATTCGCTGGGCCGACCGGATTGTGGTTATCCGGCGCGGGCGGATCGAAGCGCAAGGGTCACACGAAGAATTAATGCAACACAGTGAATCATATCGGCGTATTTTTGCGCGCGACGACCACAATACGGCGTCAGCGTAGGAGAAGATAATCATGGGTTTTGTGCTTGATGGATTGGATGCAGAGTCATACGATCGTCAGTATTCTGACGGTGAATTAATCCGGCGGATTTCGGCGTACTTCCGCCCTCATATTAAGTCAATGGTATTGGTATCAATTGCAACAGCAATTGGTTCTAGTTTCCCTGCGATTACCGCATTGATGATTTCGCGCGGGATTGACGATGCAGCTTCGGGATCATTAACCAAAGTAATGATGTGGGCTGCCATTATTACCCTGCTCGGGATTATGGGGTGGGTGGTGAGTTATATCCGTCAACGCTACACGG
>CALQBW020000124.1 GCA_943328915.2 Singulisphaera sp. GP187
TGCAACAACGTGCCTGGGTCGACGAAAGTATGACTACTTACACCCAAGTACTCTATGCCGATGCAGTGTATGGCATTGATGCCGGGCGCAAAGAAATTCAACTGTTTTCCACGGATTACGACCAAATTCGTGATACGAGTGATGATTTCAAACTTGATTCCCCTATCGATGCACTTCACGAAGACACCTATGGGCTGATTGCATACTACAAAGGCGCCTTGTATATCGACGCGGTGCGGGGTCAGATTGGCGAGCAGGCCTTTGCCCAAGCACTCAAAACCTACTACGCGGACAATCGCTATGCCATCGTCGATGGCAATGCCTTTTTGGCAGCCGCGCAATCAACCTGCAGCTGCGATATTCAGCCGTTATATAACCAATGGGTATTAGGAAAATAGCCGTTACCCACCAAAATGAACCGGTACGGAACAAAACACACTAGATGCCGTCTTTTTACCATATCAGTTCTATGGAAAAGGCGGAATAATGCAACGCTTCTTGAATTCGCAAATCGCTCGATTGCTCACTCTCTTTATCTGTACGTTCTTATTTATTCCTGCATTTGTGCATGCGCAATCACCGAATGTGACCACCACCGTTGTTGACCCTGCCGCTGATCAACAATTAGCAATGCATACGAGCGCCCGTGGCGATATTGCCAGCCACCCCGATGTACCGCTTTACCGTATTGTCGGGACGATCGACCCCGCCAAACGCACCTGGCAAGCAACGCAAACGCTCACGTTTCGCAATCAAAGTGGCACTTCGCTGTCGAAACTGTACTTCCGACTCTTCCCTAATCTCCCGGATGTTGGCGGCAGCTTGACCATAAGTAGTGCATCGGTCAACGGCACATCTATTGCGGTCAAAACCGAAGCCAATCGTTACTTGGCAAGACTTGACCTAATCACTCCATTGACCAACGGGACGCAAATCAATGTAGTACTCAATTTCATCACCACTGCTCCAGGAAAGAATGGGGCGTCATGGTATGGGACCCTCTACCAAGATGGCCAGACCATGGCGTTGGCATCAGCGTATCCACTGCTTGCCAACAACACCAACGGCGTATGGGATGTGGCTGTGCCAAATACGAAGGGTGATTTGGTCACCAGCACCGCCGCCTATTACGATGTCACCGTTACCGCACCCTCCACTCACTCTATCATCAGCACCGGCACCGCATCATCCATCAGCAACGTGGGCACCAGCCAAATAGTGCGGATGGTGAGCGGTTTGCAACGTGATTTCGCACTCGCAGCCACCAAGCTCCCCAGTGTCAATGCAACAGTAGACGGCACCAAAATCAGTGTCTATTATCCCATTGGTAAGCTCACTACCGGAAAAGCTGCCCTCAAATACGCCAGCCAGTCGCTGCATTTTTATAACACCACCTACGGTCAATACCCATACAACGAGCTCGACATCGTCGACCTCAATGCCGGCTCATTCGAAGGGGTTGAGTTCCCGGGGTTCATTTTGATCGAACAGGATTTTTTCACCAATTCCTCTGATTTCGAAAGCCTCATCATCCACGAAGTTGCCCACCAATGGTTTTATGGGGTGATTGGCAACGATGTCCAAAACCACGCTTGGGTCGATGAAGGCTTCGCCACCTACAGCCAAGTGCTCTACCAAGAAGCCTTGCGAGGTGCATCGGCTGGCACCAAAGAAAAAAACATCTTTGTGGCCGATTATAACGACCTCAAAGCCCAAAAAGGTGATGGCGCCATCGATCGCCCTATCAGTACCATGAGTGACTACAGCTATGGCGTTTTGACTTATTCCAAAGCAGCCCTCTACTTCGATGCTATCCGCACCAAAATCGGCGCCGTGAAATTCACTGCGGCCATCCGCAACTACTACACCACCAATCGCTATGGTCTCGTCGATGGTATGGCATTTGTGCGCGCCGCCCAAAACAGTTGTGGCTGTGACCTGCTCCCGCTTTACAACCAATGGGTGCTCGCCAAATAATCATTCCTTATCGCCAATCCACCCCAATCCAGTGTTGGATAGGGGTGGATTCTACTATAATGACGTTATCTCTATGAATATAAGTCCAAGGAACAGCCATGACTACTGACACTCGTCCTTTTTTGTTGGCTGGGGTCGCAACCACCAGCACCGATATTTACACCGTCACCTGTCCTTACGATGCCCAACCCGTTGCGACGCTGTGGCGCGCCGGTGAAGCGCACCTCGATCAGGCTATCTCAGCCGCCCATCAGGCCGTTGCGCTCACCAAACAACTCCCCGCCCACCAACGGGCCACGATTTTGCGGGCAGTAGCGACGCAATTACAGGTCCGGAGTGCCGAATTAGCCCAAGCGATTGCGCTTGAGGCCGGCAAACCTATTCGCCAAGCTCGCGGCGAAGTACAACGTGCCATCACCACATTTCAGACAGCCGCAGACGAATGTAGCCAGAGCCACGATGAAGTCTTGCGGCTCGACCGCGCACCAGGAGGCGAAGGAAGACACGCAATCGTCCGACGATTCCCTATCGGGGTGATTGGGGCAATTTCGCCATTCAACTTCCCGCTCAATTTGGTTGCCCACAAAGTTGCTCCTGCACTGGCTGCTGGGTGTCCGATCGTCCTCAAACCAGCCTCCCAGACGCCAACTGCGGCCCTGATTTTGGGCGAAATCATCGTTGCAGCCGGCTGGCCAAGCGCCGCCATCAGTGTTTTGCCAATGAATAGTCGTGACGCAAGTGCGTTGATTCGCGACGAGCGCATCGCCATGTTGACATTTACGGGGTCGCCAGTAGTAGGTTGGGGGTTGCGTAGTCTAGCGGGCCACAAAAAAGTCACCCTTGAACTGGGTGGCAACGCAGGTGTCATCGTTCACGACGATGCTAATATCGCAGATGCTGCCGCACGGTGTGTCGCAGGAGGCTTTAATTACGCCGGCCAAAGTTGTATTAGCGTGCAGCGAATCTATGTGCAACGCAGCGTCTATGATTCCTTCGTGACAGAATTGGTCACTGGCGTAAATGCGTTGGTCATAGGGCATCCCCTCGACGAAAAAGCCGACCTCAGTGCCCTCATCAACCCGAGCGAAGCCCTACGCATCAGTGAATGGTTTGACCAAGCCCGCGCGGCTGGTGCGACATTTCTCACGGGTGGCACTGTCACAAATGGTATTGTGACCCCAACGGTCATCGCCGACGCCTCTGCGCACCTCAACGTCAATTGTCGCGAAGTTTTTGCGCCAGTGGTGACCGTGCAACCATACGACACCTTTGATGAAGCAATTGCCGCTGTCAACAATAGTGATTTTGGCTTGCAAGCCGCCGTGTTTACCCGCGATATAGGGCGCATTTACGCTGCCTATGACCAACTCGAGGTAGGTGGCGTCATCATCAACGATATGCCCACCTGGCGGCTCGACCCCATGCCCTATGGTGGTGTCAAAAACTCCGGGACTGGCCGTGAAGGAATCCGCTACGCCATCGAAGAAATGACCGAACCAAAGCTCCTGGTGATAAATTTGAGTTAGTCCTTGCTTTGCAACCTACATTTATTTAATGCCGTCATATGAGCCACTATTACCACTGATTAGGAGGCTAAATGAACGTACAAACTCGATTTTTTCGCCAGCGCACCCACGCGATGATAGCGGGCGTCGCGAGCGGGATTGCCCGCGCGTTAGGTGTCGAAACCTGGATTATTCGTTTGATTTTTTTGATTCTGGTCATTGGATTTGGAACCGGATTACTCGCCTACTTCGTCCTGTGGATGATTATGCCGCTTGAACCAATCGGCACGGTGATTCAGCCTTACCACTTCGCATATGACGAGGTCAACAAAAATCAATCGTGGGTGGGCGTCGTCCTCATGGCAGTAGGAGTTTATTTACTTGTTAGTCTGTTGTTCGGTCCACAAATATGGCGCGTTGCCGTACCCGTGCTTTTGATTGTAGGTGGTATTTTTTTATTTGGCCAAAAATATAAGGGCGGCCACTGATGAAGTATAAAAAAGGGCTCCGCACGTATGCGGAGCCCTTTTGGCACCTATTACACCCGCAAGGCAATCCGCAATACTTCGTCCATCGACGACACTGGGATGAGCTCGAGTTCATCGCGAATACGTTGTGGGAGTTCCGCAATGTCTTTGGTATTGGCATACGGCAAAATAAAGGTTTTGATGCCGGCCCGATGCGCCGCCAACGTTTTTTCCTTTAAGCCACCAATCGGCAACACCTTGCCACGCAAGGTTACTTCACCCGTCATCGCCACATCACGGCGCACTTTGCGTCCCGTCATCGCCGAAATCAGGGCCGTGGTCATGGTTATCCCCGCCGAAGGACCATCTTTGGGGACGGCGCCTTCGGGTACGTGGATGTGGATGACATGCTCATCAAAAAACGTCCCTGGTATGCCGAACTCGTCAGCATGAGCCCGGGCATAACTCATGGCCGCATGCGCCGATTCCTTCATGACATCGCCTAGTTGACCAGTCAACTGGAATGCGCCTTTACCTTTGAACGACAATACTTCTATCGAAAGCGTTTCGCCACCCACCGACGTCCAGGCTGCCCCTGTAGCTACTCCCACTTCATCTTGGAGCTCTGCCATATCATAACTATAGCGTGGTACGCCGAGGTAGTCTTTGACTTGGTCTGTATCCACTTGGGTGAGTGGTGGGGTTTCGGATTCGAGGTCGGCTACTCGACGCGCTACTTTACGGCAAATCGTGGCGATTTCACGTTCGAGCGAACGAACCCCCGATTCGCGGGTATAAGACTGAATCACTGTCAACAATGCTGCGTCGCTTATCGTAATGCTCGCTTCGGTCAAACCATGGGCTTCACGCTGTTTTGGCATCAAAAAGCGTGTTGCTATACCGAGTTTTTCTTCTTCGGTATACCCATTCATTTCGATGATTTCCATGCGGTCTCGCAACGGAGCAGGAATCGTATCGAGTTGATTGGCAGTCGCAACAAACACTACCTGGGATAAATCGAAGGGAATTTCGATGTAATGATCCGAAAACGCACCGTTTTGTTCGGGGTCAAGCACCTCGAGCAATGCCGAGGTCGGATCACCCCGGAAATCTTGGCCAACTTTGTCGATTTCATCCAGCACAAACACGGCGGCCCGTGACTTCGCCGATTTCATCCCTTGGATGACGCGGCCAGGCATGGCGCCAATGTAGGTACGGCGATGCCCGCGAATTTCAGCTTCATCACGCACACCACCCAAGCTCACTCGCACGAATTTCCGGTCGAGAGCCCGAGCCACCGAACGGCCCAACGACGTTTTGCCTACTCCCGGGGGACCAACAAGACACAAAATCGGTGAACGCATCTTGGTGCCCACCAATTTGCGTACCGCGATATATTCGAGGATGCGTTCTTTGACCTTTTCGAGGCCGTAATGGTCTTCATCGAGGATGCGCTGGGCATCGTGCATGTGGATGGCGGCTAGTTCTTCCATGTTCCACGGCAACGCCATCAACCAATCGATGTAGGTACGGATTACGCCCGCTTCGGGGCTGCCTTGGCCTTGTTGTGCCAAGCGGCGATATTCATGCATAGCTTGGTCACGCACGTATTCTGGCGCCACCATTGCTTGAATTTTTTTCTTGAGCTCATCAACTGGATCATCAAGCTCGTCTTCTTCGCCGAGCTCGCGGCGAATCACGCGGATTTGCTCGCGTAGGAAGTATTCTTTTTGACCTTGATCGAGGATTTCCTTGGTGTCAAGCTGGATTTTTTGCCGGATCTTCATCAATTCGAGATGACGAGCCAACATGCGGTGGACGATGTGCAAGCGAGCCACAGGGTCAAGTTCGGTCAAGACCGCAAGACGTTCTTTGAAATCAAACGCCGGCGCATAGGTAACGATATCGGCCAAATGACCAGGTGCATCGATACGCCGTACAAAGGCCACTGCTTCTTGTGGTACCTCACCGAGATGATCAACAAAGTCATCGACTTGTTGTTTGACTGTCTCCATCAAGGCTTCGACGTCCATGTTGAGGACGGCTTCGTCACTAATCATGTGCGCCCGCACTTGATAATGAGGTTCTTTTTGTAACAGCTCATCAATATGAGCCCGTTGTTGTCCTTCGAGGATAATCCGGGCGGTGCCATCGGGCAGCTTCATAAACTCTTCGAGACGGGCAGTCACTCCAACCGTGGGCAATTCAGGTGGTGAGCCACTTTTGTATTGCTCGATGACTTCTTCGGGGACAAATATCAACAACACCGGTTGTTGGGCTTCCCAAGCGACTTCCAATGCTCGAAACGACTTGCCTTGACCAATCTGCAAGGGTACCGTCATTTGCGGCATGATGACCATTTCGCCGAGGACGACGAGGGGGTAATCTATGGCGCCGGCTATACTTCCCGTTGCTTCATTAGTCATTGCGTTTTCCTATCAACCATTATCATATTGTATCCATTGACGTCAGTGACGTCACTCTGTTCCACGGCAATTAGCGATATTGCACAATCCGCAAAAAGCTTTCGGCAACTAACGCGGCGCCACCAACCAATGCGCCATCGATATCGGGTTGGGCCATTAATTCATCAACGTTATCCGGTTTGACACTCCCGCCGTATTGAATCCGCACCACATCGGCAGCAGCGCCCCCAATGCGGCGTAATTCACTGCGGATGGCCGCATGCATGGTTTGGGCATCACTAGACGTTGCAGTCAAGCCAGTACCAATCGCCCATACTGGTTCATAGGCCACGACAACTTCGGCGAGGCGTTCACTCAAGCCAGCCAAAGCACCGGCGATTTGGCCAAGCACTACCGATTGGGCATTGCCGGATTCACGTTCGGCACGGGTTTCACCGACACAAACAATCGGTGTCATCCCCGCATTCAACACCGCCGCTGCTTTGCGTGCAATCAGGGCATCTGATTCGCCAAAAAGTTGACGACGTTCACTATGCCCCACAATCACGTAGCGACAACCGATATCGCTCAGCATCGCAGGCGAAATTTCACCGGTGAATGCACCCTGTGCTTCGGGGTAGACATTTTGGGCACCCACGGCAACTCCCCCTCGTGGTCGAGTAATTACCGCTCCTAGCGCCGTAAAAGTCGGGCAGATGACCACTGCGCGATCTGTGGGAATATGTGCAAGGCCAGCGACAATCGCATCAGTCAAAGCAACAGATTCAGCGACTGTTTTATGCATCTTCCAGTTCCCGGCAATCAATTTACTTCGCATATGCGCAATCCTTATAAATAGTCAAAATCAGCGATTAATCAATGAAACCATCAAGCTCCAAATGGTTATCAAGGTGTCATGCCGCGCTAAGCCAAACGCCATCGCCCCAGCGACGGCCAGCATAGCCACATAGACATTGGTCGACCATGCCAACACTTTGGCGCCATCGAATGGTCCATTAGGAATGAGATTAAACAAGCCGATCCACGCATTAAAGCCCACCCCAACCATACATATCACATACAACAAATCAAAA
>CALQBW020000125.1 GCA_943328915.2 Singulisphaera sp. GP187
AGAAGCAACGGCAACGCCCCAACCAACACTTGAACCAACAGTGGTACCGACACCTACCAACATCCCGCTTCCTGCTGATTTGAAGGTCGTCCCGTTGGTACGTGGCGAAGTGACCAAACGTCCCTTTATGATGATGATTGATAATCACCCAGACGCGTATCCCCAATCAGGACTTAACCGCGCTTCGGTCGTTTTTGAAGCATTGGCCGAATACGGGATTACCCGTTTTATGGCGATATTCCCTGGTGAATTAACTGATGACGACCGACGTCTCGGTCCAGTCCGCAGCGCCCGTTCGTATTTTGTGCAATGGGCGATGGGCTTTGGAGCGTTTTATGCCCACGCTGGTGGTTCACCGACTGGACTCGAATTAGCCGAAAGTACTGACCAAATTGTCAATCTCGATGCCTTGCGCAACGAATCAGTCGATTACTTCTTCCGGGTCGAAACCGACACCCGCGTCGCTCCCCACAACCTCTATAGCAACGGGACATTGCTTCAAGCCCGTGCCGCCGCTGAAACCGTGCCGTTTACCCGTAGCGATGTGGGTTTCCGGTATCGTCTCGCCCTCGAAGAATCCAAACGGGGCGTCGCCCAGACGTTTTCGTACTTCTTTTTGTATGACGATGCGCCGGTGGGTTGGAATTACGACCCCGCCAGCAACGATTACAACCGCACGCGCTTTGGCAAAGCAGCGAAAGACGAAGTAAGCCAAAACCAACTTACAACCCAAAATGTGGTCGTCATTCAAGTGATCGAAGCACCCATCGCAGGTGACCCCAAAGCGCGCATCGATCAGCAAGTGGTGGGCAGTGGCAAAGGGATTTTGTACCGCGATGGCTTGCGCCAAGAAATCACCTGGAACAAAGCCAGCCCTGAAACACCACTCATCTTCCTCGACAGCAATGGCCAAGAAGTGTTGTTTACTGCTGGCCAAATCTGGATTTCGGCGGTGCCAGACTTGGCAAATATCACCGAATCGTAGTCGCGAAAAAGCGGAGCACCGCCAGGTGCTCCGCTTCTGCCTCCCCCGTAGCGTAATTGCGCTACGGGGTTTTTTAGATTAATTCACGACGTCCTTCGAGTGCCGACGTCAAGGTGTGGACATCGGCCCATTCGAGGTCGCCACCGGTCGGTAAGCCCCGAGCCAGTCGAGTGATGCGCGCGCCGAGGGGGACGATTTCGCGCTGGAGGTAGGCAGCAGTGGCTTCGCCTTCGAGGTTGGGATTGGTTGCGATAATGACTTCCAGAATGCCTTCGTTGCGGATGCGGTCGAGGAGATCGTCGAAGTAAATATCTTCACGTCCCATGCCCTCGAGTGGCGCAATCCGGCCGTGGAGTACGTGGTAGCGGCCGCGGAATATCCCCGTGCGTTCGATTGCGAGGGCATCAAGTGCCTCTTCGACGACGCAAATAATCGGTGTTTGCCGGTTGGGGTTACGGCAGACTACGCATAATGTTTGATCGCTAATGAAGTGACAACGGTCACATTGGCGTACTTGTTGTTTGACCGCAGTCAGAGCGTCGGTCAACGCCGCAACCCGTTGTTCGGAGGTGCGCAAAAAATGAAATGCTAACCGTGAGGCGCTTTTGGGGCCAACACCCGGCAAGCGCCCTAATTCATCTATCAACCGGGAAACAGATTCGAGGATAAGTGCCGTATCACTCATAAATTACATCAATCCGGGGATTTTCATGCCACCAGTAACGGCATTCATCCGAGATTCCGACACGGCTTTGGCTTTGCTGGCGGCATCATTGACGGCCGTCAAAATTAAGTCTTGCAGAGTGTCAATATCGCTAGGGTCGACAATTTGAGGATCAATTTTGATGGCTTGGATTTCACCGTGACCATTGGCGGTGACCGTGATATAGCTGCCAGCACTCCCCACCACTTCGACGGTTTTGAGTTCTTCTTGGATTTTGGCCATTTGGCGTTGCATTTGCATTGCCATTTGTTGCATTTGACGGGGGTTCATACCTGTTCTCCTTGATCGGTGGTTTCGATGCTGACGACATCTGCGTCAAACACATTCATGGCAGCGCGTACCAACGGATTTGTGGTGGTATCGCGGATTTGTTCGCGCAATGCGCTCCCGCTATCGCGTTTGGCGACTTCGGCGACGCTTCGGATGGTATACGTAATGCCGGTATAGCGGGTAATCACATCTTCGAGGATGGCAACGTTGTTGCGCTCTTGAATTTTGTTGAGCAGCCATTCGTTGTCCGCTTTGAGGGTGATAATGGTCCCATTAATATCGATTGGGGCAATGCCACTTTTGATAAGCGCTTCGAGATTACGGCTTTTGGAACGCAAATCGCGGATAATTGCTGGCCAACGCTCCAATAAATCGTGTACATCTCCAATTGGGCTCCGGTCGCCCAATGGCGGCGTGGGTGGGTCCATAATTGTTTCAGGTTCCTGTCCGCGCGCCGGTGGGGCGACCTCGCGGTTCGGCGCCGTCTCCTGGTGTCCACGTGGGGCGTCTGGGAGCGGGGAGGGTTTAGGTATAGTGATTGCTGGTGGATTTGGTCGCGACCCGTCACCGCCAGTCGATTTGGGGGGTTCGCTACTACTTGGACGTGCGGACGACACATTGGGTGGTGCCGCAGCCCGATTCGTTGCCACCGGTGGCGCGGCCCGATTGCCGGTATCGCTATTTACTGGGGGGCCGGCTATGGCCTCGACCACCGCTAATTCGAGGGGTAATTGTCCATAAGGGCTGGTACGCAATTCATAATCGAGCTCACTCATGCGCCGCAACCAAAAAACCAGTGCCGCCATATTGGCGCGATTGGCTTGGTCGCGGACCGCTTCGGCTTCATGTTCGGCGGCTTCAATGGTTGTTCCGGCGGGGTCAGCTTTGACGAGCATCACCAAGCGCAGGTGTTGGACGATATCGCGACTGAATTGACGCATATCGGCACCTTGGTTACCGACACGGGCCACAACCTGTAACGCACTTGCCACATCGCTATTGAGCAACGCTTCGGCCAAAGTAATCACTTCTTGGCTGGCTGTCACGCCGAGCAGGCCTTGGACCATCGCCATACTGACTTGACCACTGCCATATGACATCAATTGATCAAAAATACTCAATGCGTCGCGCATGCTGCCGGTGGCTGCGCGGGCAATAGCTTCGGCGACGCCGGCATCGATATGGTAGCCTTCGGTGATGGCGATTTGACGCAAATGATTGACCGTGTCACTTATATTGTGACGGTTAAAGGTATACCGCTGGCAGCGCGACAAAATCGTCGCTGGCACTTTGTGGATTTCGGTGGTAGCCAAGACGAAAATCGCATGGTTGGGTGGTTCTTCGAGCGTTTTGAGCAATGCATTAAACGCGGCAGTAGACAACATATGGACTTCGTCGATGATATAGACTTTGTATCGGCCAATGGCTGGGCGGAATTGGATGCGTTCGATGATTTCACGGGCGTCGTCGACGCTGGTATGTGAGGCAGCATCCATTTCAATAATATCAACGGCGCTGCCATCGGCGATAGCTAGACACATACTACACGTGCCACAGGGGCGTTCGCTCGCCTCAGCCAAACAGTTGACGGCTTTGGCAAGCAAACGGGCAACCGTGGTTTTGCCGACGCCGCGCGGACCCGTAAAAAGATACGCATGCCCAATACGTCCATCGACAATGGCATTGCGTAGCGTGCGGACAATATGTTCTTGACCGATGAGTTCGTCAAATGTTTGGGAGCGATAACGCCGGTAGAGTGCCTGTGTCGCCATGGCGACCCCCTTGGTAGACGCAAACCTTCGTGTCCATTATAACGTGATTTTTACGCCAAAGAAGACGCTATTTGGCGAACATTGGACTTGACCTGTAAATGAAGGTGGCGGTCTCACGATTCCGTGCTGCCCTGTTGCAACGTCATGGTATTATCATTCTAGGTAGCGGTATCTACCCTAATTAAATTTTAAAATGAGGAATTGTTATGCGACGAATTTTAATTTTGCTTGGACTCACCCTGTTACTCGCCGCTTGTGGCAGCAGTGGCACCACCGCAGATTCGAGTGCTGGTATGGAGCCAGGGTACGAGATGGCTCCCGCCATCCCCGAAGCAGTCAATTCTGGTGTCATGTCCAGAGATGCCGTTGGCCCCATGCCCGGCACTAGTGGCACCGGCTCAACCGACCCCCTCAAGCCGGGTGAGCGACTCGTGGTACGTGACGCCAGTTTGGTCATGCAGGTCAGTGATGTCAATGCCGTCGACCAGCAGTTACGCACCATGGTCAATGGCCAAAAGGGCTTCGTGCTTAGTTCGTCGTCGTCGGGCAGCGATCAAGATTTCGTGGTCTATGTGACCTTTAAAATCCCCAGCGATCAGCTCGATGCCACGATTACTGCCGCCGAAAAAATGGCCCACAAGGTGGTATCTCGTAGCATGTCGGGCAACGATGTCACGTCACAATACGTCGACTTGACCGGACGTCTAACGTCATTGACTGCTGCGCGTGATCGCTTACTTGAACTGCTGAAGAAAGCTGAGAAAGTCGAAGAAGCAGTCGCCGTCAACACGGCATTGATCGAGGTGCAAAGCCAATACGAACAGGTAGTAGGGCAGATGCGTTTTTTGCGTGAAAACGCCGCATTGTCGTCACTCACCATTGAACTCCACGGCATACCCACAACTGCCATCGTCAACCCCGAAGGCTGGCAACCAGGCGAAGATGCTCGCGCCGCCTTGCGGAGCCTGCTCGACTTTGCCCAAGGCCTTGGTTCATTTTTGATTACCGCAACTATTTGGACGCCGGTCTGGCTGCCACTCTTCTTTTTGGGGCGCTACCTGCGCCGGCGTTGGATGGCTCGCCACACCCAATCAGCTACGCCACCAGCGGCGTAAAGCCGGGCGAGACAGGTGGTGCCGGTAATCTATCGGTGCTGCTTTTTGGCAAAAAACTCTCTACAAACAACGCCCATAGAGTAATCGAGCGATATTGCAACATTACTTGATGCTGGTGAAGGTGATTTTGGTGTATTTAATGGATAACTGCTCAATGACTTCATTTATAATCATGCACACGATTATCCAAAGACAATTCACGAAAGAAAGTAGACCTGTATGATTAAATTTGGTGTCTGTACCGCCTATACCAATGCCGCCCTGCTCGCCGACACCGGCATCGACTTCATCGAAGAAAACATCCAACGCTTGCTGATGCCCCTCGCCCCCGCCAGTGAATTCACCGCGACTCGGACAGGCGTCAAAGCTGCGCCACTGCCCGTCATCGCCGCCAATGCGTTTTTGCCAGCAACCCTCAAATGCGTCGGGGCAGAAGTCGACATGGCCACCTTACTCCAGTACGCCGACACGGCATGTGGCCGGGCTGCTGAGTTGGGCATCACCACATTGGTGCTGGGGAGTGGTGGCTCACGGCAAATCCCCGAGGGCTGGGATGTCGCCAAATCCCAACAGCAATTTATTACCTTGCTCCAACAATTTGCCCCCTTGGCTGCTAAAAACGGCGTGACCATTGTCGTAGAAGCGCTTAACCGCGGCGAATGCAACTTTATCAATTCGCTGGCCGAAGGTGCGGTGGTGGTGGTGGCTGCCCATCACCCCAACATCCAACTTTTGACCGATATTTATCACATGATGCGTGAAGACGAGCCCGCCAATCAAATCAGCAAATTCGCCGCCTCGATTCGCCATGCCCATATCGCCGAAAAAGCGACCCGCACCGTACCTGGTCGCGCCGGCGACGATTTCACCGCCTATTTCGCCGCTTTGCACGCCATGGATTACCAAGGCGCCATGGCCATCGAAGCGCATTACGGTGCCGATTTGCATGCCGACGTGGTAACAGGCTTGGCCACGTTGCGCCAGCAGTGGGGTAACTAAGTCGGGCGGGCGTAGATGCGCACACGAACCCCCCTTTGCGGCAACGCAAAGGGGGGTTTCGCTACTATTTGCATGTACGTAAATCATCCCCTACCGCCGCAACACATCCAGCAAGCGATCGACATCGGCACGAGTATTATAAAACCCCGTCCCAGCGCGGATAAAGTGATTATTTTCGCGGAGAAGCACCGATACATTGGCTTGTTCGAGACGCGTGCTGAGGGCTGTGGCGTCTTGGCCATGGGCAAACGAGACAATCGCCGATTGGCAATTAGGCGGCGTAAATAATTCATAGCCCATGGCATCGAGTTCGTGCCACAAATAATGCGCCAAGGCAATACCATGTGCGCCGATGTCGGTGAGGCCGACCTGGGCAATCAAATCAAGTGCCCCTTCGAGTTGGGCTACCGATGTATGCGCAATCGCGGCATATTCATATTTGCTTGCATCTGCTTTGACGGTGAATTGCAGGTCTTCGCTGGCGCTCGCCACATGGGTATGGCCAAAGCGGTCGCTGGGCACGTGGGGTAACAGGGCTTCTTTGATATAAAAAAACGACACCCCAAAATTGGCGTACAGCCATTTATAGCCACCACAGGTCAAAAAATCGATGTCGAGGGCGTGAAAATCGGCGGGGAAGGTAAACAGCGCTTGAATGGCATCGACATACAGGTAGGCGCCATGGCTATGCGCCAAATCGGCTACGGCTTTGATGTCGTGGCGGAAGCCGTTACGGTTGGAGACCCACGACACCGACACGAGTTTGGTCGAGGCGTCACAGGCAGCCGCCAGATCTTCGATATCGACCACACCATCGCGGCTGGGTACGATGCGCAAGGTTATGCCACGGCTTGCTTCGAGCTGGCGATACAACAAAAAGCTCGACTCGAAGTGTAAATCGTCGACGACGACGGTGTCACCAGGTTGGAGCAAAGCCTGCGCTACCATGTTTTCGCCGGCGCTCGTCGATTCGACAAGTCCTACTTCGTGGGGGTGGGCGCCATAGAGTTGGGCAAATTTCGTGCGCACACGGTTTTTGCGATCACGCAAGCGTAACAGCCCACTGGGGGCGGGGTCGGGCCACGGTGAATGCATCCGTTCGTCAAGGAAGGCGATTGCGGCAGCATGGGCGGTGCGACTCAGGGGACCAATCGCTGGGTTGTTGAGATACGCGTGTGTATCGGTGATCGGAAAAAGGGTGCGGATCTGGGTGATATCGTACATAACATACACTCCGTTGTGTGGGGAAAGGTTGTGCCAAGCATAGCATGGAAATGGTGGGCGGCGTGTGGGGAATTCCATCGCTGGCGATGGCTTGCACAGCGCACATGGAGATGCGGAGGATCCCAGCCAGCGTCATTGCATGGCGCCGCAGGCGCAGTGCAATCTCCGTGCAGGCGGTTACGTTGCTGATGTCGTAGGTCATTCACGCGTGGGGTGTGAAACAGCGTAGCTGGAGCTTCCAGCGCCACCGCACGTCACCTTGGCAGCACCCACACAATCGACCGATGGTAAACCAGGGAGATTCCAAGCCGGGCGTACCAGCATGGCATGACGTTGGG
>CALQBW020000126.1 GCA_943328915.2 Singulisphaera sp. GP187
ATATTACTTGTGGTTCCTCCAAAACCAAGGTTGGTTGATCACGGGAAGCATAGCTGCATTAATCGGGATCATCAGTGTGTTGCGTAAAAAACGGCTTATCGACATCGGAATGTTGATTTTTTTGTTAGTGCAACTGCTCTTTTTCATGTCACGTGAGCGCCATTATATGCGCAACCTCATGCCGATGGTTATCTACGGTGCCTTTTATATTGCCCAAGGGTCCCATTGGTCTGTTGCCTATCTTCGCCATTGGATTCAATCATTACCGGTGCGTATTATCCTCGTGGTAGGCCTCTTATTCAGTCAACCTATCGTTGCCAGCATCGCCCATTACCAGTTCATGCAACGTCCATATAATTTACTTACTCTCGATCAGATTACGGCAACACAGCCCCGTGGTGCGATTCACATCTGCACCTACGAACCGATCACAGTTGCAAATACTCCAAGTTGCGAGGCAATTATCAAAAACCAAACCCAAATTTCACTCTGGCAAAGCGCAGGCTTGCAACAATTTATCGTCAATCGTACCCAACACGCAGAAATGAGTGTTCCAACCTCCCTCACATTAATGCAATCTATTCCGAATAGTAGTAATGGTGGTAATGGCGAATCTTTTGAAATGTATACCCAAAATCCAATAACGCTTCTCGCAACCGCCGGGAATAGAGCCACCACGAGTGATGGCATACAAATTTTGGGTATGCGGTTGGGTAGTGGTGTTCCCCGAAGTCGCATAACTCCATTAAGGACAAATACCGAATTCGCATTTAAAGGAAATATGCTCAATTTGAATCTCTATTTGCAGGTTGATACGCCAGTAAGCGAACCGAATTGGTGGTTGTTTGTCCATGTATTCGACGCGCATGGTACCAAAATCAGTGAACGTGCGAACCCACCGCGACCAGACTATCCAATAGCGCACTGGCATGCTGGTGAATTAATTGTCGTTAATGCCGATTTGCCAATTGCTACTATGCCAGCGGGGACTTACACCATCGTAGCCGGATTCTTCCGGCCGAGTGATGGTGCCCGTATGATTATTAGCGGTAATGATAATGGGACGTGGCAGCTCCCTATTACAATTAAATAATGTCGTTGACCAACCTCCTGATGCAAGCGGTGAAAAATAAATTGACGTTACTTAAAATATTAGCATCCCGTTCTCAATCTGCACTATTTAACGTAATGTAAAAATACATAAGTGAAGCGCATCTGTAAATTGGGATTGTATGGTGAATGCCTGACAACTAAATTATGAAATCCATAACCGAGAAATATTGATTCATGTTATTGATTTTCTACGAAAAGCGCGCTTTTTTACTTGTTTGTTCAATGGAATTTAAAATCATTTGAAAAAAAGTTGATATTCCTATTCCTATTAGACTTGCATTAGATTTGAAGCTTTTTCATTGACACCAGCACAGACAGTTTAGATAATACAAAGTGTAGTGGAGCTATGGTACCCCTCGGTTTACACACACTACAGAAAGAACACACACATGAGTGACGATTTGACATTCATCCCTCCCGTAGATTCCCCAAAAAACCCAACATCAGCGCCGATGCACGATGTCATTCCGCATACATTACCTTTGATTAGTCTGAACGCAACGGTAGTATTACCGTATACGGTAATTAGCATCCCGCTTAATGACGAATTTGTAGCAGCGGCCGAAGCAAGCAAACAATACGACCGCAAGGTTATTTTGGCCATACGTACGGCCAACAATGACGGTGACCAAACCGAATTAGTTTCTATTGGCACCATTGCCCGGATAGAACAAATCGGGCGATTACCTGGATCAGGTGGCAATAATGGGATCGTGGTTCGTGGCCTAAGTCGCGCCGAAATACACGAAGTTGAAGCTATTGGTGATGTAGCAATTGCTCGTTATGTCGACATCGAAGAGCCATTCGAAGTGACCGCTGAATTTATGCAGCTCAAAATGGAAGTACATGCTGCCATTGATGCGGTGCTCGAATTACGCTCCGAAATCCCTCAGGAAATACGTAATTTCGTGCGCAATATTGATGATCCTCGCCAACTTGCTGACAATACTGGATATTCACAAGACTATACGCTCGAAGAGCGGATAACCCTACTCACCACAATCGATGTAAGCGAACGGTTGCAGTTTGTTCGCGATGCCTATCGTAAGGTGCTCAATCTCCTCCAAGTGCAACATCGGATTCGGCAAGAAGTCGAAGATGGTACAGCCAAACAACAACGAGAATTCTACTTACGCCAGCAATTACGTGCCATCCAAAAAGAGCTCGGTGAAGATACCGAGGAACTTGATGATATCGAAGCCCTTCGGACACGTTTGGCCGAAGCGAATTTACCCGAGACCGCCCGTAAGGAAGCCGACCGCGAATTGTTACGCTTACAACGTATCGGGAATTCATCCCCCGAACATCAAATTATCCGCACCTACCTCGAATGGGTTGCAGACTTACCGTGGCAAAAACTGAGTGGGAATAGCATCGACGTAGCCCATACCCGCGCTGTCCTTGATGCAGACCACTACGGTCTCAGCAAAGTCAAAGACCGTATCCTCGAATACTTAGCAGTACGTCGGCGCCGCAGTACTCAATCTGCAGGTGATGGTGAACGAAGTCGCGAACCAATCTTGGCATTGATTGGTCCTCCAGGTGTCGGCAAAACAAGCCTCGGTCAATCTATCGCAAAAGCCCTCGGCAGAAGTTTTGTTCGGATGAGCTTGGGGGGCGTCCGTGACGAAGCAGAACTCCGCGGATTCCGACGTACCTACATCGGCTCTGCGCCGGGACGAATCATCCAAGAATTACGCCGTGCTGGTGCGGCAGACCCCGTTATGCTCCTCGACGAAATTGACAAATTAGGGAACGATTATCGTGGTGACCCCGCCTCGGCATTACTGGAAGTACTCGACCCTGAACAAAACAACACATTCACTGACCACTACCTCAATGTGCCGTTTGATTTGAGCAATGTCTTCTTTATTGCCACTGCCAATACCGCCGATACTATCCCGATGGCACTCCGTGATCGCCTCGAAATCATCGAGTTAAGTAGTTATGTTGAAGACGAAAAAATTGCCATCGCCAACCAACATTTGATTACCAAACAACTCCACACAAATGCCCTCGAAGCCAGTGATGTCACTATCACCACCGAAGCAATACAGATGCTGGTCCGAAGCTACACTCGTGAATCAGGCGTACGTGGCCTCGAACGCCAAATCGGCAATGTGCTCCGCAAAGTTGCCCGCACCCTCGAAGAACATCCCGATACCATTACGCCTATCGTCATTGGCACTGCATGGCTCATCAATGCCCTTGGACAACCACGTTTTTTCAATGAAGACCGTGAAAAAATCGCCCAACCAGGCATCGCAACTGGTTTGGTATGGACGGCAGTTGGTGGGGATATCATCTATGTCGAAGCCAATATCATGAACGGCGGCAAAGAGCTTCGGATTACCGGCCAACTGGGGGATGTCATGCGTGAAAGCGCCGAAACAGCCTTGACCTGCATCAAAAGCCGCAGTCAAGCCCTCGGAATTCCAGACAATTTCTTTGATAGCCATGCCATTCACATCCACGTCCCTGGTGGGGCCGTCCCCAAAGATGGTCCGTCGGCAGGGATTACCCTCGCATCAGCCTTGGCCTCTGCAGCCACTGGGCGTTTGGTGCGTGATGACATCGCCATGACCGGTGAAATCACCTTGCGTGGCCGGGTATTGCCCGTCGGTGGCATCCGCGAGAAACTCCTCGGCGCCTTCCGCACTGGTATCCGCACCATCGTCTTGTCTCGCCGCAATCTCATCGATGTCGATGAGCTGCCCGCTGATATCCGCGCCCAAATGACAATCATTCCTGTCGATACCCTCGACGATGTATTGGCCACCGTGTTGTTGCCATTGACGACAGCGACGCCGGTTACCGCTCCTTTTGTGGCAGTGTAGTTTCACCCCAACACAACGCCCCTCGCGTATAGGTATATACGCGAGGGGCGTTGTGTGTACTTTGGGCATTTTTTCCTAGGCCACATACCTACCAATCAGCACGACAACGGTTGGATTACGAGCGCTCTACTAACTCGTATACTTGACCACCATCATAATCGGCAACATACACCCGGCCCGCACCATCACTGCCAAATGATGAAATCTGGATGGTTGTATCGAGCACCATGGTTTGCCCTTGCATACGATCATAGCGATAAATGGTCCCTGCACAAAAATCAGCGTAAATCAACGCATCATCCAATGATGGTAACGCAGGGTTCATCACATACAACCCACCCGTAATTGAACAATGCCCATCACTGTGCGGGTAAGTCATCACTGGTCCAGTCATCCCTAGTGATGAACAACTCTCTCCCACCAAACAGTCATTCCCTTCACGCACACTCCAGCCAAAATTCGCCCCACCGAGTTGGGTAACTGAGAGCACATTGAGCTCTTCGAACCGATCTTGCCCCACATCCGCAATAAACATTTGCCCCTGACCATCAAAACCAAAGCGCCATGGGTTGCGTAACCCGATTGCCCATACCTCGGGCAACCAATCAGCCTGCACGGGTTGTCCTGCCGGGATTGTATACGCCACACGTGGGTCTTGGACATCTATCCGCAATATCTTACCAAGCAATGTACGTGGATTTTGTCCATTTTGGAGTGGATCATTCCCCGACCCACCATCGCCTGTACCGATATAGAGCAACCCATCAGGACCAAACACAATATGCCCACCGTTGTGATTCGCAAAAGGTTGCGGGACGACAATCACCATAGTTATGTCATCTAAATCAGGCACGCCGTTCTGCAGCGGTATCCGACTCACTACCGTCGCATAATCTTCGACGCGGGTATAACTCACAAAAACAGCAGCTGTATCGGGACTGATTGCAACACCAAGCAATCCGCGTTCAGAACTGTTCTGGGCAACCAGTGGCTGTATATCGAGCCACGCCTGGCCATCGGCTAATGAGATAATACGCCCTCGTTGTTCGATGACTGCTGCGCTCCCATCAGGTAACGCAAATACCAAGCCGGGCTTGGGAATCTGTGCCCGCACCAATTCGAGCCGCATATGCGCTGGCGTCACGGTTGGTGAATGATATTCACCCATTGGCGTTGGTGTAGTACGCTGACACCCACTCATCAACAATAATACGCCGAGCCATATCCATAATCGTATCTTCATTCTTGGATCTGCTTACTTTCACGCGCTGATTCACCAGGCAATTCAGGCGCGTGTACCGCAACCAAGCGCTGCGCCTTGACACCGTGGCGCCGGTACTCACGAATTGACCAAATCAGGGCTGCCACCGCAATGCCATCATCAACCAATCCAAACGGCAGCGGCAATGCCACGTTATCGAGCCAATTAAACGGCGACAACTCATAGGCTAGACACACCACCGCAATCACGATACACGCAAATTTGGGTAACGGTTTTTTTGTAATCACCATTCTCCGTACGCCCCCTCATCGACATATTCCCACACCAAATCAACATTGCACCTACATCACATACGGTTTTTCGTGGGAATGAATTGTTACCGTATCATCATAGTGTATTGTGGAGTCCGTTATCACCGCCACTAAAAACCCTCTAATACAATGATTGTAGTAGAGGGGTTTTTTGATTTTACCGATTACGATCGGGGTGGTGTCACATCACGGGGATCAGGGCTATTGCTTGGGTTGCGCTTCCGAAATTCGTTGACAGCCCACATCAACAACATCGTCGCTCCAGCTTCGTCGAGATTGCCAATGATTGGCATATTATCGGGAATAAATTCAATGAAGCCACCGGTAGGGTTCGCCAAATAAATCACACTAAATACCACTGCCAAAATTAATACCGGAATTGGGGCGGGGCGTTTCACTGTCATGTCAATATTCCTTTTCAATAAAAACGAACACAGCACAGACGTTTGGGCAGTGAGATTGGTTGCACGATGCAATCACTCGCAAAAATCACGTTATACTACATCTAACCTTAAACATTTTCAATGGAGTAGTTACATTATGGATATGGCAACCCAACGTGTCATGGTAATTTTTGCGCATCCTGACGACCCCGAGTTTATGGTTGGCGGCACTATGGCCAAATGGGCGCGCGAAGGTGCGCATATTTGCTATGTATTTATTACCGATGGCAGTGCCGGTAGCAATGACCCCACCATGCGCAAAGCAGACCTCATCGCAATGCGTCAGCGCGAACAACGCGGTGCTTGTGACACAGCCGGCGTCAAAGATATTGTCTTTATGGGGTATACCGATGGCGAATTACAACCCACATTGCAATTACGTCGTGATCTAACCCGTCTCATCCGACGCTTCAAGCCAACAATTGTCGTGTGCGGCGATCCTACCTCGTGGTTTTATGGCAATGGCTATATCAATCATCCCGACCACCGAGCTGCGGCAATTGCAGCGCTGGAAGCAGTCTTTCCTTCGTCAGAAACGTTGCCGATTTTCCGTGAATTACTGGACGAAAACTTACCCCCCCACAAAGTGCATCAAGTATGGATTAACGGCCACCCCAAACCAGATACATGGGTAGATATTAGTGCTGACCTCGAAACCAAAATCGAAGCGTTGCGCCACCATGTCAGCCAAGTCACCGTCGGTGACGGCGACTTTATCCGTAAATGGGCTGCCGAAGAAGGTGCGACTGCAAATATGGCCTATGCCGAGCACTACAAAGTGATGAAATTGGTCAATGAGGAACAGGCATGACGCCATCGTACCGTCACCAACTTGCAGAAAGCACAGCAATCAGCGCGGCCATGCAAACGCAAGCAGATACTGTCGAACAAATTGCAACAATCATTGCAGAAAATGTCCTCACTGGACATACCTTGTTCACCTGTGGGAATGGCGGCAGTGCAGCCGATGCCGGGCATTTCGCCGAAGAATTGAGTGGCCGCTACCGTGGCAACCGTCGTGCATTGCCCGCCCAATCACTCAGCATCGACGCATTGGTTATCACCTGCATCGCCAACGACTTCGGCTACGATGCGGTCTTTGCACGTCAACTCGAAGCACTTGGACGGGCGGGAGATTTGTTGGTTGTCCTTAGTACGAGCGGAAATTCAACCAGCATTTTAGCGGCCATCGACACCGCTCGCGCCATAGGAATCACCACCTTCGCCATGCTTGGCAAAGGCGGCGGCACCGCAACAGGTCGCGCGGATTACCAAATAATCGTGCCGTCAAACGACTCAGGGCGCATTCAAGAAGCGCATATGCAAATTATTCATTACATTTGTGAAGTTATCGAACAGCGATGCCAATAACACGTCGTACGTTTTTCAAAACACTCGCTACGAGTAGCGTCAGTAGCGTGCTAGCCGCCTGCA
>CALQBW020000127.1 GCA_943328915.2 Singulisphaera sp. GP187
TGACTGGGCACATAGGCCTGCTGGAGTTGGAGCACCACCTGTTGCAACAGATGCACGCTATGCACATTGGTCAGCCAGGCCACGCTGCCCGGATGCACCGGCAGAGGCGTAACCGGATGGGCGTAAGGGAATTTGGAATGAAACGTGGCCCATGAATCGCGGGCATCCACCAGTGGCAACAAATCGAGGGCATCACAATACTGTACACCCGCAGTGGTCGGCATCACCCCTACCGCCATATGCCATTTTTCATTGGGGAAAAAACTTGCGGCCAGGGTGAATTGATGGGGTGCTTGCGCACCCAACAGGCGTACGCTGGCATCAGCCAACAAGGGATGCCCGGGGACAAAATAAACCACATCGCCGGCTAAGGCCAACAGCTGCGTGACAATCTGCTGGGCGGCATCTGGCACATCGAGGAGCTTATCAAATGTCCCATCTATAGTCACTCCCACCAACGCCGGGTGGTGTTGGGTGCGGGCATACCACGGTAAATGCCGCAATTCATCCGCTATGGGGGGTAATTGATCTGCGGTCCCTAATCCTATGATGGTAATCATCGTGATCGCCCTTTATTTTATGTAAACTTTGTAGTCAAATAGCAATTCGTTTGTTTGATTATTATACGGCGTGCACTGCCACCCGTCACCGCGCCAATTGCCGCAAAAAAGCCCACTTATGCAGCATTCTGCACAAGTGGGCTACACACACCAAATATTACGGGGCTGGGGTAGCGGTAGGAGCCGTTGCGGCATCCACCGTCGGGGTCAAGGATACTTCGGTAGGGGCCACTTCGATGCGCTTCTCGTCGGTGGCTTTTTTGCGTTCGGCTTCGATAAGCTCAGCGATTTCTTCGTTGCGGCGTTGGTTAATGGTTGACGGCAAACGACTAGCGATTTCGCTGTCGCTGTTGGCCATATCAAATTGACCACGCTCTTCACGACCCAACAATTTGATAATGTGGAAGCCGTATTGTGACTTGACCGGCACTTGGGTTAATTCACCTACTTTGAGGTCATCAAACAAGGCTTTTTCGAATTCAGGGACGAAGGCGCCTTTGCCCACCCAACCCAAATCGCCACCTTTGTCTTTGCTACCGGGGTCGGTGGAATATTTGGCTGCCAATGCGGTGAAATCACCACCATTGTTGAGTTCATCGATAATCGATTTGGCTACGGCTTCTTCCGCCACCAAAATATGCGCGCCATGGGCTTGGAGCTCTTTTTTGGCAGCTTGAGCTTTGAGTTCGGCACGGATTTCAGCCGTTACGGTATCGGTGGTAACCAACGTTTCAGCCAACTTTTTTTGAACGAAGAAATAGGTGCAAAACTCGCGGAACCCTTCGTCCTTCGAGTCTTTGAAACCCAATTGGTCACTAATCACCAAATCAAAATCATCTTTGGAGTTTTTGGCAACTGCGGCGCGGAACTCTTCGACTTGGGCGTCGATTTCACTGGTCGTCGCGGTGATTTTTTTCTGGGTGGCCAAATCAATTAACACATTTTGGACAACAAATTGCTCCGTCACCATGTACGTCAACTCGGCACGGGTAGGTTGTTTGGCACTTGTATCAGGATTTTTCTTCATCCCTACTTCAAGGCGGTCAATCCGGGTATTGAGCTCACTTTTGGTCAAGACTTTAGAATTGACCCGCGCTGCCGGGGGATTGACGAGGTCCATGGGATTGCCACATGCCACGAGGAACATCCCCAATACCAACAAACTTACCCATCGTACGACACGCTGCATGGGGCAGCTCCTCTCTGTATGGCAACAAGGTTGCCGTAATATGCTTAATCGTCGCCACTGTCGCTGTCGAGGGACAGCACCGCCATAAAGGCCTCTTGGGGGATTTCGACGTTGCCAACCATCTTCATGCGCTTCTTGCCTTCTTTTTGCTTTTCGAGCAATTTGCGCTTGCGAGAAATATCGCCGCCATAACATTTGGCCAACACGTCTTTGCGCATGGCCCGAATCGATTCGCGAGAAATAATCCTACTCCCCACTGCAGCTTGAATAGGCACTTCAAACATTTGGCGTGGGATGAGTTTACGCAAGCGCTCCACCAACTGCTTGCCTTGGTGATATGCATTGTCTTTGTGCACAATCAACGATAAGGCATCGACGGGGTGGTGGTTGACCAACACATCGAGTTTGACCAACTCCGATACTTGGTAGCCCGACAAGACATAGTCAAGCGAGGCATAGCCTTGGGTGCGTGATTTAAGTTGATCATAAAAATCAATGACGATTTCGCCCAATGGAATACGGTATTTGAGCGATACGCGTTGCGGGTCGAGGTGATCCATCGCTTCAAAGGCACCGCGTTTGCCGGTAACCAATTCCATCACGGCACCGATGTATTTGGTGGGGACAATCACGGTAATCATCATTACTGGTTCTTCGATGCAGTCAATCAATGCGACTTCGGGCATTTCAGATGGGTTGGCAACGGCCACCATTTCGCCGGTATGCAACAGCACATTGTATTCCACACTGGGAGCAGTAATCAGCAGGGTTAGGTTATATTCGCGTTCGAGGCGCTCGCGTACGATTTCCATATGTAACAAACCCAAAAAGCCACAGCGGAAACCAAAGCCCAAGGCAGCGGATTTTTCGGGGGCAAAGGTCAAGGCCGCATCGTTGAGTGACAATTTCTCGAGGGCTTCGCGGAGCTCGATATAGGCGTTGGATTCGACGGGGTACAATCCAGCAAAAACCACTGGTTTGGCGGCGCGGTAGCCCGCCAACGCTTCGGTCGCTTGGTCGGCCGACATGGTGACGGTATCGCCCACTTGGACATCGCCAATTTGTTTGAGGCCGGTGGCAATATAACCTACTTCGCCGGGTCCGAGCGAATCAACTGCAGTCATGGTGGGGTGGAAGTAGCCGATTTCGAGGGCATCGGAATCAACCCCCGAGCCCATGAAGCGCACTTTGGTGTTGCTTGTCAAAATCCCTTCGATAACCCGTACATAGGCGATGACCCCTTTATAGACATCGTAGTGTGAGTCAAAAATCAAGGCGCGCATCGGGACGTCGGTTTCACCTTCGGGTGGAGGGACACGTTCGACGACCGCATTGAGGATTTCTTTGATGCCAATCCCGTTTTTGGCGGATGCGCGTAACACACCTGCCGCAGGAACACCCAAAATCCGTTCGACTTCGGCAGCCACAAAATCGGGATGAGCGCCTGGGAGGTCGATTTTGTTGAGCACCGGTACGATTTCGAGGTTGTTTTCGAGGGCCAAATAGACATTTGCGAGGGTTTGGGCTTCGACCCCTTGCGAGGCATCGACCACCAGGACCGCGCCTTCGCAGGCAGCCAAAGCGCGTGATACTTCATACGTAAAGTCGACATGCCCAGGGCAGTCGATCAAGTTCATTTCGTAGGTCAAGCCATCAGGCGCGGTATATTCCATGCGCACCGCTTTGGCTTTGATGGTAATTCCTTTTTCGCGCTCGAGGTCCATCCCATCGAGCAGTTGATCACGGCGATCACGCTCTGAAACGGTGCCCGTGACTTCGAGGAACCGATCAGAAAGCGTGGTTTTGCCATGATCGATGTGAGCGATAATACTGAAATTTCGAATTAAACGACGATCACGCATAGGAACCAGCACCTCATCGATATAGTCAACAGCAATTCAACCAAGACTTAACAATAATTTAGTAAAACCACTGTATAATGACAATTAAATAACAGTTGGTGACGCAGTACAATGCACACACAATGATTTCAGTATAGCATACTCATTTGGTTTCTGTGTGTGTACTCACCGTTGCGAAAGGATTCGACATGCGGCATCGATATGCACGACAACTTCAAAACGTCCATGACGATTTATTACGTATTGGGAGCCGTGTCGAACACGGTCTCGCCGATGCGATGCGCGCGTTGACGACAGCAGACGCCGAATTGGCCACCAACGTTGTGGCCGGTGACCGCGAAATAGACCGTACCCACGCGGCCATCGACGAACAAATTTTCGAACTGATTGCCACCCAACAGCCCGTCGCAAGCGACCTGCGTTCGCTGCTCGCCACCAGTGCCATTGCCAGCGAGCTCGAGCGCGCCGGCGATTATGCCAAAGGCATTGCCAAACGCGTCACTGTGCTCCTCAACCAATCTCCGATTGTTCCCATCCCCGTCACCATCAACCGTATGGGTGAATTGTCACACCAGATGTTGACCCAGAGCCTTGACGCCTTTGTCAAACGCGATATTGCCATTGCACGCGCATTGGCCGACATTGATGCGCAGGTTGATAGCCTCGAAGACGAAGCCAATGACCAGATTCGCGACATGATTAAACAAGATGTCACAACCCTCGACAGTGGTCTAATTTTGCTTGAAATTACTTACATGCTCGAACGCCTTGCCGACCGCACTACCAACATCGGCGAACGAGTGATTTTCATGATTAACAACACCACCGAAGCGCTCAATCAATAAATTTCTGTACGATCGAATACCCCCCATGGCTATCGCCATGGGGGGTGTGTATGAAGTCGGAAGTGCTCTGCCCTAGCGTCATTCCATGCCGTTGCTGGCACCCATGACGAGCAAACTCCCTGCATGGAGATATGCAATTGTGCACACCTGCCCGGAAATTGCACTGCGCCAAAGGCACCATGCGATGACGTTGGAGGAGGCGTTGACGCTCTGCTATGACGTTGTTGGGCTAGGCCCTCAGTGCGATATAAAGATTACTCCTTCATACTCCCCGCTTCCTCCTTTATAATGTGCGCATATACTAAAAACCCCCACCAGAAATGAAATTGCCATGCAGTTAGACCAAATCCTGCGCACAGAATTTCCCGGCCATACCTTGCACAAATGGTATGTGCAATTTCGCGAACTCAAGGCGAGCCAACCCGATGCCGTCTTGTTTTATCGCCTCGGGGATTTTTATGAGGCCTTTGACGACGACGCCAAACTAGTCGCCGAATTAATGGACGTCACCTTGACGTACAAAGATTTTGCCACTGACGAAACGAATGCCAAAAAACGCTGCCCAATGGCGGGTATGCCGTACCACGCCGTCGAAGCATATGTCGCAAGACTCGTCGCAGCCGGCTACCGCGTCGCCATCGCCGAGCAAATCAGCGAAACCGCCTCGAGCAAAAGCGACACCCGGCCCCGCTCAGTATTTGCCGGCGGTATCGCCCAAACCAGCAACGCCAAAGGGATGGTCGAACGCAAAATCGTGCGGATTATCACCCCCGGCACCGTGATCGACGGTAGCCTCAATGCCACCACCAACAATTACATCGTGGCATTGCTAGTCGAACAGCACCAGGTGGGTTTGGCCTATGCCGATTTGAGTACCGGCGAATTCGCCTGTTGCGAATTGCACGGTCCCCAAGCCCAGCAACACGCCCTCGGCGAATTGGCACGACTCCAAGCCGCCGAAGTCCTCGTCAGCGACAACCCCAGCCAGCGCATCGCCGGCATCGACGCCGCCAACCGCGGCTTGAGTAGCGACCTCGAGTTTATGACCAAAGAAGAACGCGAAATGCTGTTACCCAACGAGCGGGTCGCCCGCCGCGTCGAACGCGAAAGCGCCGCCCGCTGGGCTAATGGTCATATCACCAACCTGCCAAGCTGGCGTTGGGAAGCGCATACCGCCAGTGATGCCTTGCTCCAACACTTTAACATGAGCACCAGTGCCGGGCTGGGTCTGAGTGACCGTCCGTTGGCGGTACGAGCCGCCGGCGCGCTCATCCAATACGCCCAGACTACCCAACAAACCAGCCCGGCCCAACTGACCGCATTGCACCCCTACACTCCGGGTAGTGTGATGTTTCTTGATCCCCAGACCCGCCGCAACCTCGAGATCCTCGAAGGGGTTAGTGGCACCAAAGGCTCGTTGGTGGCGGTCCTCGACCAGACGCGCACTGCCATGGGGGCTCGTTTGTTGCGGCGTTGGATTGCCCAACCGCTGCTCGACCTCGATGCCATCAGCCAGCGCCACGACGCAGTGGCCCGTTTTGTGGGCGACACATTGACCCGCAACGCCATTCGCGAAGCCCTCAAAGGCATCGGAGACATGGAACGCATCGTCAATCGCATGATGCAAGGAGTGTCGGTGACAACCCCCCGTGATGTGGTGCGCCTGCGCGATGCGTTACGGCAGCTCCCGGCCATCGCCAAAACCTTGCACCAACCCGCTGCCAAAAGCGAAGACCTCTTCCCTGATGAGGCCGGCCCCACCAATCTGCCCCAAATCGATACCTGTAGTGACGTGTTGCAGTTCATCGAGCAGGCCATCGATGCCGAACCGCCCGCCTTACTGGGCGCATCGAATTATCTACGCGAAGACGACACCCCCCGCCGGGTCATCCGGCCCGGCTTTGTGGCCGAAATGGACAAAATCATCGCGGCCAGCCAAGACGCCCAACGCTGGATTAGTGCCCTCGAAGGGCTGGAACAACAGCGCACCGGCATCAAATCATTGCGGGTCGACTACAACAAAGTCTTTGGGTATTACATCGAAATCACCAAAACCCATGTAGCGCTGGTGCCCAGCCACTACATCCGCAAACAGACGTTGTCGACGGGCGAGCGCTATTACACCGACGAGCTCAAAACCTACGAAGATATCGTCATCAATGCCCAAGAACGCCTCAACGAACTCGAACGCCAGGCATTTTTTGATATCGTCAGCCAAATCGCCACCACGGGCGCCCGCTTGGTGGAGGTAGCCCGGGCATTGGCGCACCTCGATGTGGTCACGACCTTGGCCGAAGTAGCCGTCCGCAACCGCTATGTGCGTCCGCAATTGTTTGACGATACGCGCCTAATCGTCAAAAACGGCCGCCACCCGGTGGTCGAACAACACCGCAGTGGCCAGTTTATCGCCAATTCGATTGCCCTCGATAGTCAAAGTCGCCAGATTGCCATCATCACCGGCGCCAACATGACCGGCAAAAGTACCGTGATGCGCCAAGTGGCCTTGATTGTGCTGATGGCCCAAATTGGGGCGTTTGTGCCGGCAGATAGTGCTGAAATTGGCCTCGTCGATCGGATTTTTACCCGTATCGGCGCCCAAGACGACATCGCCACCGGCCAGAGCACCTTTATGGTGGAAATGACCGAAACAGCGGCGATTTTGGCGCAATGCACCAACCAGAGCCTACTCATCCTCGACGAAGTAGGGCGGGGCACCAGCACCTACGACGGCATGGCCATCGCCCAAGCCTTGGTGGAATATATTCACAACGAGCCGCGCCTGCATTGCCGGACATTGTTTGCCACCCACTACCACGAATTGACCCGCCTCAGCGATACCCTGGCGCGCCTCATCAATTTGCA
>CALQBW020000128.1 GCA_943328915.2 Singulisphaera sp. GP187
ATCGCATACGCACCAACTTCGTTCAGCTGAGTGGGGTAGATACCACGAATGTCGTAAGCTTTGAAAATACCCGGATTAATGTCCATCGTTATTCCTTCTATCCGTCACTTCAATATTGCTTATTTTGTCACAAAATAACTCCAATGGAACGCAGTTGCGTTCCATTGGAGTACACAAACGCATCTGATTATTTTGCTGACATGCGTATTATACTTTGCCTTTGCGGCTTTCGATATAGGCGTCAATAGAAGGTGGCTCCGCATAGGGGAAGCCCAAAATTTCACGTTGCTCGATGGTCAATTCACGGTCAGGCATATTATTGGGGATATTGATTTGTTGCTTGAAAAACGGAATCGTAAAGACGTGATTGACTGCGCGACGTTCTTTCATCGTTTGGTTATACCCACCCGCATGATAAATCATACAGTCTAGCAACAAAAACGACCCTGCTTTGGCTTCCAATTGCACCGCATTGCGTTCGAGGTACTGTGGTGTGGGATATGGTTCTTTCAGGTGTGATGCCGGCAACACCCACGTTGATCCATTTTGTAAAGTAAAGTCATCGACACAAAACAACGCATTAAAAGCGAGGGGGCGTGATGATATATAGTGCTGATAGGGAATATCGCGGTGCCATGATCCTTGATTGTAACTCTGTTGACCAGGATTGATGATACCGTTTTGCTGATTCAAAATAAACTTGCCATGGATGAGTTTCTTCAGCACCGTCATTAAGTTTTCATTGAATACCAACTGAAAAAGTTCTTCGTCGCCATGCGTCAATACCGCCCGAATATTATTGTATTCATTGGTACTCCGCAATACGTCTTCACCGTATTTTGCGATATAACGGGTCCGTGTTGCATCAAATGCATTACGGATAGCCATCAGCTGATCTTCAGTATACCCACCATCAAGTACCGCATACCCGAGATTTGCAACTTGCTCAATCACATCATCAAGTGGCGTGACATTCTGTTGGCGCATTGATACACCGTAGAATTTTTCTGGAACGGGATTGTTATTCATCGGGACACTCCTGTCTGAGTGATCATACATGGACACGGTACTCACAATTAAATTATACGCATTTTGTTCGTGATTGTATATGGATAAATCACGAATACACTGAATGCAAAAAATCACATACAAAATCAATAAAAATAAAACCAATTTATTCTTATTTTCTGACTTAATTTTCATTAAAGTGCGTGTCGCACCCAGTTCATGACTAATAATTGAAAATAACTACTTGCCAGCTGCGTACACTATGCGAGTAAATGATTTGACAACCTCAACCAAATCACGTATATTGCTTTGCATATTCCTAGCAACGGATTTTCATGTATATATTCATCGCCAAGAAGCAAGATAAGTGCAATAAGCAACCCGACAATTTGTCTGGTTGAGCTTGCTTGTTGTCGGTTGACCAAGCCCGCCCACCAGACAGGTGGAGCGGTTTTCTTTTTTTAACAATACAAAAGGAATACGTCATGATGTTGTTGCTCAGTGGAATCATGCTCGGGTTTGCGATTGCTGCTCCTGTAGGACCAATCGGGTTACTTTGTATTCGTCGGACATTGGCACACGGCTGGCGGGCGGGATTTGTGTCCGGGTTAGGCGCTGCTACCGCCGATACATTGTATGGACTGTTAGCCGCCTTTGGGATTACCGCACTCGCTACCTTTCAACGCCCAGCCGCCTTCATCGGCGGTTTTTTGTTGATCTGGATGGCCTACCAAACCGCCACAAGCATCCCCCAAAAAGTTGCCACTGTACGAGCAGGCAATATGTATCTCTCAACCCTCGCATTAACCATTACCAATCCTGCCACCATTTTGGTGTTTCTTAGTTTGTTTGCGGGGGTCAGTGGCGTCAGTGCCCTCGGAGTCAATGACGCGGTCATGTTGGTCGTCGGGGTGGGGTTAGGCTCAACGATGTGGTGGTTTGTGCTGGCCAGCATCGCAGCTTGGTTGGGGCGCGATATCAGTACAAATGGCCTCAGTTGGTTGAATCGTATTTCAGGAATATTAATAGGCGGTTTTGGAATAGCCGCAATATGGAGTGTATTTAAATGAATAACCCACAGAAGCGCCGCATCGAAACAGAAACCGTGCACATGGGTAATCACATCGACCCCCATACCGGCGCCGTCGTTCCGCCCATCGTTCTTTCGACGACCTTTGCCCGCGAAGCCGACGGCTCGTTCCCTAGTGGCTATGTCTACACCCGCAGCGACAACCCCAATCGCCACGCCCTCGAAGAAACCCTCGCCAACCTCGAAGGAGGCGCCCGTGCCTTGGCGTTTAGTTCGGGACAAGCAGCCACCAATGCGGTATTCCAGATGCTCAAAAGCGGTGACCACGTAGTCATCGCCAACGAAGCCTACTTTGGCACGCCCAAATTAGTCCGTGAGATTTTTTCTCACCTTGGTATTACTGCGAGTTATGTCGACATGAGCAATCTGGCGGCGGTAAAAGCAGCCATGACGGCCCAAACCAAAATCGTCTGGGTAGAGACACCGTCAAATCCGTTGCTCACGATCTGCGATATCCAGGCAATCAGCGAAATTGCTCATCAATCCGGGGCTCTGGTCGTCGCCGACAACACGTGGGCATCGCCGCTGGTACAACGGCCGCTGGCACACGGTGCCGACATTGTGATGCATTCCACCACCAAATACATCAGCGGTCATACCGACGTGCTCGGTGGGGCGTTGATTTTTGCGCGCAACGACGACGTCACGGCCCGTGCCCAGATGGTGCAGACCCTCGGGGGTGCAGTGCCGTCACCATTTGATTGTTGGTTAATGATGCGCGGCATCCGCACCTTGGCGTTGCGCGTGCGCCAGCAAGTAGCCAGCGCCCAGCGTGTGGCCGAGTTTTTGGCAGATCACCCTGCCGTCGAACGGGTCAACTACCCAGGTCTCGATAGCCATGCCGGGCATGCGATTGCGGCCCGTCAGATGACCAACGGTTTTGGCGGGATGCTGTCGTTCCATGTCCAAGGTGGGGCAGTTACCGCAATGGCCATTGCAGCCCGCTTGCAGTTGTTTACCCGAGCCACCAGTTTGGGGGGCATCGAGAGTCTGATTGAGCACCGCGCTTCTATAGAGGGGCCAACTAGTGCAACCCCGCAGAATTTGTTGCGGGTGTCGATTGGCATTGAGCACGTCGACGATTTGATAGACGACCTCCGCCAAGCCATTCAGGGCTAGCCGGTTCGATCGATGGTCATTGTAGTAAAAAGGAGCACCACCATGGCTACAGTATGTCCAGAATGTGATGCCGAGATTGTGTTCAAAGCCGGGACAATTACGGGCGAAATCATCGTTTGCTCTGATTGTGCGGCCGAGCTCGAAGTCACCTCGGTCAATCCGCCCACCCTCGAATTGGCGCCGGAGGTAGGCGAAGACTGGGGCGAATAAGCCCCCCACAAGGAGTATGCCATGCGCATCGGAGTACTTTGTTCACGCATTCGGGTCGAAGAAAAGTTAATCTTCGCCGAATTAGAGGCCCGAGGCATCGATTATGTGCGGCTCAATGACGACGAGCTCATTTTTGACCTCAATTCCGGCCGTTACCCGTATGATGTGGTGCTCGAACGCTCGATCCACCATTCACGGGCCCTCTATGCGTTACACGCCCTCAACGATGCGGGCATCCCTACGGTCAATACCGCCCATGTCGCCCGTATTTGTGGCGACAAATTCCTTACCACTCAAGCACTCATCAAAAATAAGGTCCCCACCCCACGGACGTTGATGGCCTTTACCCCCGAGTCGGCCGTCAAAGCCATCGAAGAATTGGGTTACCCGGCTGTCCTCAAGCCAGCCATCGGCTCGTGGGGGCGCCTCATTGCCAAAGTCAACGATCGTGAAGCGGCCGAAGCGATTCTCGAGCACAAAGAAGTACTTGGCTCGTACCACCACTCGATTTTTTATATTCAAGCGTATGTGGCCAAGCCCAATATGCGCGACATCCGGGCGTTTGTGATTGGTGACGAATGTATCGGCGCGATTTATCGCACCAGCCCCCACTGGATTACCAATACTGCTCGTGGTGGCCAAGCCACGGTCTGCCCCATCACACCCGCCATTGCCGACATTTGTATCGCAGCCGCCCAAGCGGTGGGTGGCGGTGTCGTAGCCATCGACTTGCTCGAAAGTAGCGATGGGCAGATTTTGGTGAATGAAGTCAACTACACCATGGAGTTCCGCAATAGCATCACCCCTACCGGCGTCAACATCCCCGGTCGCATCGTGGAATACACCATCGAGGTGGCCCAAGGCAAACGGAGCGGTCTATGAGCCAACGACCATGGCAAGTGTTGCGGCGCCACACGGTGCATCAAAGCGACTGGGTCAGCCTGCACCAAGACGACGTGCAGCTCCCTGACGGCAGCATCATCGTCGGGCACCACGTGGTCGACTACCCCCGCCCAGCGGTGGGGGTAGTGGCGGTGCGCGCCGATGGCGCCATCATGCTGGTCGAACACTACCGCTTTATCGTCGATCGCACCCACTGGGAAGTCCCGGCGGGGCGGGTCGACCCCGACGAAGATCATGCCACCGCCGCCGCCCGCGAACTGTGGGAAGAAAGTGGCTGTGTGGCCGATCACTATACGTACCTCGGGGAATATCATCCAGCCAACGGCAGTAGCAATCAGACATTCCATGTCTATATCGGCCACGACGCCCGCCAAATCGGTGCGATTAGCGATACCAACGAAATCATGTCGGCGCGCTGGGTAATGCCCAGCGAAATCTGGGATTTGATTGGCCAAAACGCCATCCGTGACGGTTTGACCCTCACCGCCGTATTGTGGGCCGATGCCTATCAACGGGGTATCATTGCGCCAAGGAGCACCACATGACCCGGGTATCGATTGTAGGCGCAAGTGGCTACGTGGGGGGCGAATTGGTGCGCCTGCTCTTGCGCCACCCTCAGGTCAGCATCCACCAAGTCACCTCAGAACGCTTGGCGGGCAAGCCCATCAGTGTCCCCCATCCTCATTTGCGGGGCGTGACTGATTTGACCTTTACGAGTCAAAGCCAACTCGAGGCTTGCGATGTGTTGATTTTGGCGTTGCCCCATGGCTCCGCCGCCAAACGTATCGCCGAATACGCCCAACTCGCCCCCAAAATCATTGATTGCTCGGCCGACTTCCGCCTGCGCAATCCTGACGATTACGCCCAATGGTACGGCGAAGCCCACCCCAACCCCGAATGGTTAACACGCTTTGTGTATGGGCTGCCCGAGCTCAATCGCGAGGCCCTACGCGGCGCCAACTACGTCAGTGGCGTGGGGTGCAACGCCACCGCCACCAATCTGGCCTTGTTGCCCCTCGTCCGAGCGGGGATTATTAGTGGCAGTGATGTGGTGATTAGCGATGTCAAAGTAGGCTCGTCTGAAGGGGGCGCCCAAGGCAACGACGGCTCACACCACCCCGAACGGAGTGGCGTGGTGCGCTCGTTTGCCCCCACTGGCCACCGCCATACCGCCGAAATCGTGCAGGCTACTGGGCTGAGCAACGTTCACCTCAGTATTACCAGTGTGGAATTGGTACGGGGGGCGGTGGCGACGGTGCATTGTCTGCCGAGCCACACCGTTGATGAAAAAACCTTGTGGCGCGCATTTCGTGCCTGCTACCGCGGCGAACCCTTTGTGCGCATCGTGCGGGAACGCACTGGATTTCACCGCCTGCCTGAACCCAAATTGCTGGGTGGCACCAACCTGGCAGATGTGGGCTTTGACCTCGACGAACAAAGCGGCCGTATCGTCAGCATTTGTGCAATAGACAATCTGATGAAAGGGGCAGCCGGCAGCGCCGTGCAATGCCTCAATTTGATGTGTGATTACCCCGAAACCACCGCCCTCGAGATGATTGGGTTGCACCCTTATTAGCTGGAAAGTTTGACCTGCATGAATCGCGCGAATTTAGCTTTTGCCGGGATGATTATTGCTTGTATTTTGTGGGGGAGCTCACATGCTATCGCCAAGGTAGCCCTCGAAACCGTCCCACCCATCTTGCTCAGTGCTTTGCGTTTTAGTATGGCAGGTGTCGTCATGATGCTCATCCAGCGCCTGACGCGCCGCCCGGCCATCATTACAAGCGATCGTTGGCCGATGGCACGCTTGAGTATGATTGGCGTGGTGGCGAGTTATATACTGGGCTACAGCGGAATCAAACTCACGACCTCTTCGGATGCATCACTGCTCATCATCGGTGAAGTCATTTTCACCGCAGTCTTAGCCTACCTATTGGTTGGTGAAAAATTCACCCGCATGCGGGTCATCGGCACCTTCATCGGCACGATTGGGGCCGTGATTTTGATTAGTGGTTCTGCCAATCAAAACACCGAAGCCGCCCCTAATCGTTTCCTCGGCGACATCCTCTTCCTGGGCTGTTTGGTCTGCGAAGCCTATTACACGGTCCGCGGCGGCGCCTTCCTCGAACGCAACGATTCGGTCAGCATGTTGGCCTGGGTCAATGGCATCAGCATGTTTGTCTGGATTCCCATCATCATTTGGTATATTGTCACCGGGCAATTCCCGGCATTTAGCACTGCCACCATCCTTGGTACGATTTATTTGGCGTTGATTCCCTCAGTCCTCTGCTACTTTTTGTGGTTTACGGCGGTGCGGCGGGTGGGCGCGAGTGCGGCAGCGGTAGCGCTACTGGCCCAACCGGTGGTGGGGGCGATTGTGGGCATCAAAGTAATGGGCGACCCACTCACGCTGTCGTTTATCATCGGCGGTGTGTTGATTTTGGGGGCACTCATCGTCACCAGCATCCCGGAACAAGCCACTAATGAATTCGCCATGTTAGACCGCCAGGCCGACGAACGATGAGCACACAGTCGATACTCGCATACATCGGGTTGATTGTGGCCAACATCCATTGGGGGCCAGATAAGGGTTCAGGGGTATGGGTAGATGCAATGATAACAACCGACATTGAAATCATCGGCGCCAATGCCACCACGGTAGGATTGTTTATTCTGCCCTTCGTGGGGGTGGCGGCGCGCCAAAGTGAGGTGCCGGCATGAATCCACTAATTGCGTTTTTGTTGCTGGCCATCGCCAACATTATCTGGGGGTCGTCACACGCCGTCGGCAAATTGGCGATTGCACAGTTTGATCCATTACTCTTGGCCGGATTACGGGTAGTGATTGCGAGTGGTTGTTTTTGGGGATTGCGCTTCACCGGCTTCGCACCAGCCGAAGTGGTGAGTGGCGGGCAACGCTGGCGCCTGGCC
>CALQBW020000129.1 GCA_943328915.2 Singulisphaera sp. GP187
CACACAAACTAATGGGTGGCTATGTTGATCTAGCGCCTGTCGTAGGTGTGCCTTGCGGGATAACTCCTTCCCAGCGCAATTACTCCTCAAGTATATTCCTACACAGTCCAAGATGACAGACTAACAATTTCTGTGCAACATTGACACCCAGACGTTCCAAACGCCTGGTTTTTTTGTGGGCATAGGAGAGCGAACGCATGTTCTTCCCGTGATAATGACACTTGTGTCAACCACGGGATAATCGACAGGATAGTCGCCAAAAGGCGCGCCTGTTGGGAACGTACCGATTCATCAGCGTGAAGCGATTCGCGCATTAGTTTCATCTTTGATCTGTGTAAGGAGTCATCACTGAATTGAACGGTCTTACTTATCTCGAACACATGCACCAACATCATGGTGTCACCGCCGCCGGCCCGTTAAATAGTTTCATTAGTCGGCGTGATGGGCATTTGCTCATTGATGATCGTATCGACCTCAACGATTTGGTTCACCAGTACGGCGCACCTCTCGAGGTGGCCTATTTGCCGTTGATTACCCGTCAAATTGCCGATATGCATGCCAGAGTCGCCGAAGCACGTAATGCAGTAGGGTATACTGGCGAGTTTTATTATTCTTACGCTACCAAAGCAAATTTCGCCGAAGAAGTAGTGCGTACGGCGTTACAGTCAGGCGCTCACTACGAAACATCTTCATCTGCAGACATCGTGATTGCCCACCAATTATGGCGGCAAGGATTGTTATCTGCTGACCGGTATATGTTTTGTAACGGTTCCAAAGATTTCAGTTATCGCAATGCAATTGTGGCGTTGCATGATGCCGGTTATGACCGGCTAATCCCGATTGTTGATGACCTCGACGAATTAGCCCATTTAATCAGTCATTGTCGCAACCCCTTGTTGTTAGGAGTGCGCGCACGTTTTGATATAGGCGATGTTGATCCCGATCACCCGGGTGGCGAGCGATTTGGACTAACTCCTTCAGAAATCGACAGTGCCGTAGCCATGGTCAACGGGACGCCCCACAAAATAGTCCTCTATCACGCCATGGTTGGTAGCCAAATGGAAGACGCCAATTTGTGGCGTATCCGCCTCGGTGCTTCAGTAGATAGCTATGCAGCACTGGCTACACGGCTCCCAGATCTACACTTCTTTAATTTTGGTGGCGGAATGCCCACCGATGCATATGCGCTTGAATTCTCTTTCGATTACCAAGGCTTTTTACAAGGGGTGATGCGTGCCTTGCAATTTGCATGTGCAGAGCATGGCGTCGCACTTCCTGATTTGGTTGGTGAATTTGGGCGGTATACGGTTGCATCGCATAGCGTCTTTTTGATGGAAGTGGGTGCGGTAAAACCCGGTCGTGGCGGTGCCCCAGATTGGTATTTGCTCAACGGTAGCCTGATGGTGACGTTGCCAGATATGTTAATCGTCGAAGGTCAACAATTTATTGTATTGCCCCTTGATAATTGGCATCAACCCATCCGCCCAGTACGGTTAGCTGGCCGGTACACATGCGATACTGATGATTTTTATCCCCGCACCGGTCAACCTCCATTATTGCTGCCGATAGGTGGCGAGCGCATGGTCATTGCCTTCTTTGGTATCGGAGCATATCAACAAATGTTGTCGGGACGTGGTGGCGCTCATCATTGCCTTACTCCCGAAATGCGTCGGATTATCATCGAATCCGAGGATGATGCGTTGATAATGCGTGAAACGCCGCCCCAACACCTCAACGATATCATGGTGACGCTCGGGTACCATCACGACACGCTCGAAATCCACCAACCTGCCAATAGCGAACAAAATCATTCTCGCGAACGTGCCAGCAATCGTCCATTGCGGTTACCTCCGCGCCGAGTGGTCCGTCCATGGAAACGCCCCTCTCGCTAATTGCTATCACGTTTATTCCGTACCCTACGCCACATTGGTGACGTAGGGTATACTATTATTGAGTTTTGGAAAGAGGAAATCGTATGCAGACACGTACACGCATCGGAGTCATCACAAATGGCTCATTGACAGATGGATTAACGGCGCGCATCGATGCCGCCCAGTCAGTCGAAGCATTGCGTGTCGGTCAATTTTTGTTAGTACAAGGGACCCAACACGAATTTTTTGCCATGCTTACCGATGTCGAACTTGCGGCAACCTCTCCGAGTGTGCTAATAGACCCCCCTAGCGATGACCGTTTTTTACATGATGTCCTCGTCGGTACCGCTACGTACGGTACGATTGAACTCCGGCCATCATTAATGTTGCCCCGTGATTTAAGCGAAGGTCTGCGCCCCGTCAAAACTGTCCCTTCCCATTTTTCACCCGTCTATGACGCCGATGAAAATGATTTTACGCGTGTATTTGGTCAAGAAGACGCCACCCACTTCGAAATCGGTCGCCCACTCGATATGGACGTACCTGTGTGCATTGACCTTACCCGTTTGGTCGAACGCTCAAACGGGGTGTTTGGCAAAAGTGGCACCGGCAAGAGCTTTTTGACCAGACTATTGCTCAGCGGCACGATCAAAGCAGGTGTCGCGGCCAATTTAATTTTTGATATGCACTCCGAATACGCAAGTGATGCATCCTCAGAAGGGGGCGGCTTTGTCAAAGGCCTGCGCAAAATCTTTGGACCAAGTGTGCGTATTTATACCCTTGACGCTGAATCTACGAATCGTCGTGGTGCGCAATATGACCAAGAAATCCGCATAGGGTTGAACGAAATTGAAGTTGAAGACATTTTGCTGTTGCAAGACGAACTCAACCTCAACGCCACTGCTGCTGAATCCGCATATCGCATATCCGATCGATTTGGTGACGGATGGCTCAAAGCGTTGCTTGATATGTCCCCAGAAGCGATCCAACAGTTCGCTGATGAAACGGGCACGCACTACGGTTCCCTCAGTGCCCTCAAACGCAAGCTCGAAATGCTGAAGCGCCGTGGATATGTCGCTGATCAAACCAACGGCTCCGTCATTAATACATTGATTGATGAATTATTGGCGAAACATCACGTCGTATTAGAATTTGGTCGTTTCGACAATACCATTGACTATATGTTGGTGGCCAACATCATAACCCGCAAAATCCATGCCAAATGGCGCGAACGCACCGAAAAATACCTCACCAGTAAAGATAAAGCCGACAAACCGACGCAGCTGGTGATCACCATTGAAGAAGCCCACAAATTTTTGAACCCGGCTGCTGCCAAACAGACGATTTTTGGTACGATTGCGCGTGAAATGCGCAAATATAGTGTTACATTATTGGTGGTTGACCAGCGTCCTTCTTCAATTGATAGCGATGTAATGAGCCAGTTGGGTAGTCGGATTACTTCTTTGTTAAACGACGAGAAAGATATCGATGCAGTATTTACTGGCGTCAGTGGTTCCAATGCGTTACGCACTGTCCTTGCGACGCTTGATTCCAAACAACAATGCCTTATCTTGGGTCATGCAGTGCCCATGCCGGTGGTGGTACGTACCCGCCCCTACGACGAAATATTCTACCAGGCGATGATGAATAGTTATGTGGCTCCCACAGCCACCGACGGCACTTCAGCTCCGGCCCCCCGACTTGCCAGTGTCGAAGATTTATTTGCCGAAGATTAACATTGATTATGGTTTTTTGGGTATTCCATATTGCATCAACCCGCCCATGCGGATACGTGCCATCACGGCAAATTCTGCGCGACCTGCGGTTTCGGCAGCGGTACTGGTTTGACGCATTAATTCAATCGCTGTTTTGACATCTCCGCGTGCTTCGGCCACCCCTGCCGCCAAAAATAACCCCTCGGGCAAAGTGACACTGTGCGCCTGGAGCGATTTCGCATCTGATGCTGCTCTATCGAATTGACCAAGCAATAATAAATCATTCCCCCGCAAATAAATCAATGAATCAGGATTATCACTATATTTTTGGGCACGCTTCCAGGCAATTTGGGCCGCAGGCACATCACCGTTAAGTTCGGTCAAGACTGACAGCCACACGAATGTTTCGCTATCTTCGGGGAATTTTAGCGCTTGTGATTTGGCTATCTGGAGGGCATTGGCATGGTTCCCACTGATGACCGCATTTAAAATCAACGTGGTGTTTGGACTGTCGGGTGTAGACCATATGATAAACGCCAATAATCCAATTATTGTCAAAATGATTGCCGCAATGGTGAAAACACTTCGTCGCCGTGTTTTTTGGCGCTTAATTGCTAATTCAATTAACTGTGGTCCGTAATAACTATTTGTTGGGATTGGTCCGTCACCAAATGCGTGCATAAATCGTTCGGCATCACGAAAGGCACGTGAATTGAGTGCTACGACTCGTACCTGTTCGGAGGCAATATCCAAACCTGCGACGGTACATTGTGCAACTAATTCGTGAATCTTATCGAGTAGTGCCAAAAACTGGGAGGCACCGCTCGGATTCTCGTGAAAAACTAATGCAAGTGGCTCTGCCATTGTGAGCAATTGACGTAATGTAGGCATTAAGGGTTGATTGATTATTTTGTTCATAGTGAAGTGTGGTCGTGTATAATGCGTTTAGATTATTATTGTAACTATAGGGTAGCATACCATATGCGTTTAGTTATTGTGCGTCACGGCGAAAGTGAATGGAATCGTATTGGTCGATATCAAGGTCAATATGATGCACCGCTATCAGAAATGGGCGTGCGCCAAGCCGACGCGCTTGGCGAACGTTTACGTACTGAATCATTTCATACTATTTATGCGAGCCCACTTCAACGAGCGCGATTGACTGGTGAAGCCGTTCATCGCTTCCACCGTGATACCCCGTTTGTCATAGAACCAGCACTCATCGAAATTGATCATGGCGAATGGGCAGGGTTGATGGTCGATGAAGTTATTGCGAAATATGGCAATGGGTTGCGTGAATGGCGCTTGCATCCTACCCGATCGCACATGCCTGGTGGCGAAAGCTTCAGTGATATCCTTAAACGGGTGTTGGATTTCAAAGAACGCCTCATTCAAACCCATCCAGACCAAACGGTGCTTGTGTCAACGCATGATGTTGTTGTCAAAATCCTTGTCGCTGATGCACTTGGGATGCACATGGACGGTATCAATCGCATATGGGTCACTAATGCCAGTATTTCGGTTATCGAATATGGCAGCGATTTGACCTATCTTGCCAGTCTGAGCGAAGCTGCCCACTTGAGCAAACTTGAGGTTGTCCGCGGTGCCTGGTAAATGTGTGTAATTTGCATACCATGTGCAAATACTTTGCAAAACCTTCGCAAACTTGTGATATAGTGAATAGACGATTGGCAAATTAGTTGGAGAAGGCGTGACGAATCAACAGGCGACTATTTCAAACAGCGCAACGTCGCGCCTTTCGCGCAATCACTTAAATGATATTTTGCAGCGTGTCGGTTTGTATGAAGACTTGGTGCGGGTCGAGCAAGAATTAATTGCCCGGATAGAGTCACAAAACGAGGTGCTACGCGCAGCAGCGACCTACACCGTCCAATCAGGCGGGAAACGGTTGCGAGTCATGTTGGTGTTACTTGCTGCTCGTTTAGCAAACTACCAATTTGATCGCGCCATACATCCTGCGGTTGCGATAGAGTTGTTGCATGCAGCATCATTGGTCCACGACGATTTGGTCGACCACGCTGATTCGCGCCGAGGGCGTGCCACAGTGCATATGACCTGGGATCGTGATGTCGCGTTAGCGCTCGGTGATTTTTTGTTTGGGTTGGCAGCCCGTGAATTGGCCGAAGAACCCGACCCCCGTATAATTGGGTTTTATGTGCATGCAGCTCGCTGTATGGTCGAAGGTGAGCTCAATCCGGTGACGGTGGTCGAGCCACGTGAACAAGCCGAAGCACAGTATTTCCGCAAGATTGGCTACAAAACTGCCGTACTGTTTGAAGCAGCCTGTCGCTCTGGGATTGCAGTTGCTGGGGGAAGTGTTGCTGCCGTAGCCGCCTTGGGACAATTTGGCTATGAACTTGGTCTCGCGTTTCAAATCATCGATGACATCCTCGATATGGTCGAAAGCGAAGCGGTGCTCGGCAAGCCTGCCGGGAATGACTTACGCGAAGGGACCATTACATTACCACTCATTCTTGCAGCAGCAGTGAATCCGAGTGATGTATTGCGTTTGGCAGTGGCAGGCAATGTGCCTGCCGAACGAGTTTCAGAAGTGATAGCATGTATTCATTCTTCAGGGGGCATCGACGCAGCGTATGCAGTTGCAAATGACTGTGTTAGTCGCGGTCTTGCGTATTTGGCACCATTCGCTACAAATGATAGTTTTGAGGCATTTGCCGCAATTGCAAACCATGTTATCCAACGCCGCCAATAAATCAAATTCAGTATTGAAATTAAAATTACTGTTTGTTTCTACCCCCCATCCATACACCATGTGACGGCGATCAGCGTTTTTACGTGTAAACCGAATGGTTTTTTGTGCAAATCTTGATAGTGCCATAAATTTCAGCAATTTTGATGTATTTAATTCCAGCGGTTTGGTCAGTTGATTTTCTAACCAATTCATTTTCTCCGTAAAAGATAATGAAACAATTGATAGATTATGATGCTGAGCCGTTCATCGAAGAATTTGCGCAATAATTACATGGTTGAAGATGCTATCCAAATGAATTTGTGCAAATAGGATAAGTCCATCACGTAAAGCAACGTGATATTTCGCACGTTCAATCGGATAGAATCAGGTACGTTTCGTTGAAGTGTGTTTTTGGGTCGGACTCCCAACGAATGTGCCGTTCCGGGTTTCGCTAACAGTGTATTTTTGGGACACAACGCTATGTTGCTTAGCAATACAGCGATTGACGACGATATAGTTAGCTCGCTGGCGTGAAGTAAATGGCGCATTGGCCACACTTCCGCAAACGTGTCCCAGACCTCAACAATATTCTGATATTTGTTGACCAAACAATTCAAACCCGCTGGTTGCCGAAATATGCATCCTGCTTTGTGCGCAAGAACGCATTCGGTAGTTGGCATAATTTATGTAGGGTATTGCTTTGTCTGTGATTTACGTCAAATAGAGAGTAATAGTGAATTA
>CALQBW020000130.1 GCA_943328915.2 Singulisphaera sp. GP187
CCAAAAAGACCGATTTCGCGACGATATCGAATGCACAACTCGCCGCAGCGCTGCATGCGATAAATCAGCGCCCACGCAAATGTTTGCACTGGCAATCAGCACAGGATTCATTTACCCACACGTTGTCGCACTAGAATTGACAATCCGCCTCAACAAAAAATCCGTACCCCACTCCCCCTCGGTCAGAATTGCGCACCCATAGGGCACGCCAATCCTTGCGTTTTGACCGATGAACTCCAAAATATGTGCTATATTACATCTTGGAAAGCGCTTACCAAGATATCAATACCACCAATAACCGTATGAATCACTAAAGGAGCATGCAATGGCGCAACAACGTATTGGCATCATCATGAACGGGGTCACGGGGCGGATGGGGACCAATCAACACCTAGCGCGTTCGATTGTGGCCATCCGTACGCAGGGAGGCATCGCCCTCCCCAACGGCGACACGCTCTATCCCGACCCAATTTTGGTGGGGCGTAATGCCCAAAAGCTCCAAGCATTAGCCAAAACCTACCAAATCGAGCGTTGGAGTACCGATTTGGATGCGTGTCTGGCCAACCCTGCCGACACCATCTACTTCGACGCCCAAACCACATCGCACCGTGCCGATTGTCTGCGCCAAGCCATCGCTGCCGGTAAGCATATTTATTGTGAAAAACCCGTAGCGGATAATTTGGCCATCACCTTGGAAATAGCTCGTTTGGCCGAAGCTGCCGGCATCAAACATGGCGTCGTGCAAGACAAACTCTTTTTGCCGGGGTTGCTCAAACTCAAACGCCTCATCGACGGTGGTTTTTTTGGCCGCATTTTGTCGGTGCGTGGTGAATTCGGGTATTGGGTGTTTGAGGGGGATTGGCAACCAGCGCAACGACCATCGTGGAATTACCGGGCCGAAGATGGTGGTGGCATCATCATCGATATGCTCTGTCATTGGCGCTATGTGCTCGACAATTTGTTTGGAGCGGTGCAATCGGTGCAATGCATCGGCGCCACCCACATTCCCCAGCGCGTCGACGAACAAGGGCAGGCCTACGCCGCCACCGCCGACGACGCCGCCTACGCCACCTTTGAGTTGGCCAATGGTGTCATCGCCCAAATCAATTCGTCGTGGTGTACCCGCGTCTACCGCGATGAATTGGTTGTCTTCCAGGTAGACGGCACCGAGGGTAGCGCCGTGGCCGGCTTACGCGACTGCAAAGTGCAACACCGCAGCATCACCCCCAAACCCGTCTGGAGCCCCGATACCCCCAACGCGATTCCGTTTCGCTCGAGCTGGCAAGACGTGCCCGACAACATGGTGTACGACAACGGCTTCAAAGTGCAGTGGGAACTATTCCTCAAGCATGTGGCCATCGACACCCCATTCCAATGGACGCTGCGCGAAGGAGCCAAGGGTGTACAGTTGGCCGAATTAGGCATCCAATCGTGGCGCGAACGGCGCTGGCTCGACGTCCCTGAATTGCCGTTATAAGCACTGGCTCTTTTTGCACAGAGAGAACGAACTATGCCAACCACACTCGCATTGCCCCATGCCGATCGCACGCTGGCCCCGTATACCATGAGTCCGGCGCCAACCTATACCACCGCGCCGGGAGCGTTCCAGCAACGAGTTGCCTTTGCGGCAGTGCACGTCGTCCAAGATCATTTGGCCGATACTACCCCCAATTCGCCACCGCACCTCGATTGGGAAGCCACCATCAACTACCGTCACTACCTATGGTCACTCGGATTTAGTGTGGCGGAAGCGATGGATACGGCGCAACGGGGGATGGGGCTTGATTGGCCGACGGCCCAAGAACTCATCACCCGCTCAATTGCCGCCGCCCGCAGTTGTGGTGGCACGGTGGCCTGTGGCGCCGGGACCGACCATTTGGCCGTCCGGCCAGGATTGACCCTGGCGGACGTCAAACAAGCCTATAGCGAACAGGTCAGTTTTGTTGAGGGGCGGGGCGGGCAAATCATTTTGATGGCCAGTCGGGCCTTGGCGGCGACGGCCACGGGACTCGATGATTATGCCGAAGTCTACGCCCACATTTTGGGGCAAGTCAGCTGCCCGGTCATCATCCATTGGTTGGGCGACATGTTTGACCCGGCGTTGGCAGGGTATTGGGGATCACGTGATCTCGATGTGGCGATGGACAACTGTCTGGCCGTTATCAACGCCCATGCCGCCAAAATCGACGGCATCAAGATTTCGTTGCTCGATGCCAATCGCGAAATATCGATGCGCCGGCGCTTACCTGCCCACGTCAAAATGTATACCGGCGACGATTTTAATTTCGCCGAATTAATTCGGGGTGATGACCACGGCTATAGCCATGCCTTGTTGGGGATTTTTGACGCAATTGCACCGGTGGCGTCGGCAGCACTCTATGCCCTCGACAACGGCAACGAAGCGCAGTATCGCGCATTGCTCGAGCCGACAGTCCCCTTGTCACGGCATATTTTCCAACGCCCGACGTTTTATTACAAAACAGGGGTAGTCTTTTTGGCGTATCTCAACGGGCATCAACGCCACTTCCGTATGCTGGGAGGTCAAGAAAGTGCCCGGTCGATGGTACACCTCGCCGAATTATTCCGGCTCGCCGATCAGGCGGGGGTGTTTGCTGACCCAGAATTGGCGGCGGCACGGATGCGCCCGGTGCTCCAACTCGCCGGCATTGAATAACCCGTAAAGGAGCGATGATGGAATCACTTAGCGACTACCGCCGCCTCAGTCTCAATCAAGCCACCACCCAATCCTGGAGCCTACAAGAAGCCATTGATGGCTGTGCCCGGGCGGGGATTCCCAATATTGGTATTTGGCGCGACAAACTGGCTGCCGCTGGGCTAGACAATGCGGTACGGATGGTACGAGATGCGGGAATCCACGTGTCGGGGCTGTGCCGGGGCGGGATGTTCCCGGCGGCTACTGCGAGCGAACGAGCCGCCCGCATCGACGACAACCGCCGTGCCATCGAAGAAGCCGCCGCCCTCAACGCCGATGTGCTGGTGCTGGTCTGTGGACCTGCGCCAGACCGTGACATCGCGGCGGCGCGCACGATGGTGGCCGAGGCTATCGACACGCTCATCCCCTATGCGCGCGCATGTGGCGTGCGCCTCGGCATCGAACCACTGCACCCGATGTATGCCGCCGAGCGCTCAGTGATTACCACGCTGTCAGAAGCGCTCGACTTGGTCGAGCACTTTGCTACACCCCAGGTAGGCGTGGTGATTGATACGTTCCATGTCTGGTGGGATCCTTACGTGTTTGCCCAAATTGCCCGCGCCAAAGGACATATTTTGGCGTATCACGTCTGCGATTGGTTGGCACCCATGCCCCACATGCTGCTCGGGCGGGGCATGATGGGCGATGGCAAAATCGACTTCCGGCCGATCCGGACGGCAGTCGAAGCCGCCGGGTATACCGGCGCCATCGAAGTCGAGATTTTCAACCAAGCCATTTGGGACACACCCGGTGATGCGGTGCTGGCGCAAATAGGCGAACGGTTTTTGCAGGTCGTCTAACAAAAAAAGGCACCCGCTTTCTGCGCGTGATGACGCAGAAAGCGGGTGTTTTTTAGTACCTTAAATACAGGCTTGAATAGTGGCTTCGAAGCGTTCGAGCGCTTCATCGGCTTCTGATTTGGTGAGCACGAGTGGCGGACAAAAGCGGATGGTGGAGTAGCCACAGGTCAAGATGAGCATGCCACGATGGAAGGCTTCTGCCATGATTTCGTCGGCGAGTTGTTTGGCCGGCTCGCGGGTTTCTTTGTTGAGCACAAAGTCGACCCCTAGCATCAAGCCCCGACCACGCACATCACCAATGATGTCGTAGCGCGCTTGGAGCTGATGCAAGCCGTTTTTGAGGTGGGCACCAACCTCGGCGGCGTTTTGCATGATGCCCCCGTTGACCAAATCGAGCACGGCGTTGGCAGCGGCACAGGCGACGGCGTTGCCGGCATAGGTGCTTCCATGTGAGCCGGGCAACCAGCGATCCATCAAGGCTTTGCGGGCAATGATGCCGCCGATGGGCATCCCGGCGCCGAGGCCTTTGGCGGTCACGAGAATGTCGGGGGTACAGCCGTGTGCGCTGGCCATTTTGCAGTGGGCACAGGCACTATTGCCGACGGCAGATGATTCGTGTTGGTGGGCCCACATTTTCCCGGTACGGCCTACGCCGCTCTGGACCTCGTCGTAAATCAACAAAATGCCGTAGCGGTCACAGATTTGGCGTAACCCACACAGGAACCCCGGGGCGGGCACGATGTAGCCACCTTCGCCTTGGATGGGCTCGACCACAATGGCGGCCATATCGCTGGGGTGGACGACGGTGGCGAACAGCGTTTTTTCGATGTAATCGAGGGCAGCTTGGGTGACCTGCTCGGGGGCAATCCCAAAGGGCGTGCGGTAGGGATTGGCATAAAAGGCATGAAAAGTGCCCGGTACGAGTGGCATGTGGCCACGGCGTTGGCTTGATTTGGAAGCGGTCAATGACATCGCGCCGTATGAGCGGCCATGGAAGGCGCCGAGGAACGAAATAATTCCTTGGCGGCCGGTGGCGTGGCGGGCCAACTTGATGGCGGCTTCGATGGCTTCGGTACCCGAGTTACTCAAAAAGACTTGCCATTCATCGGGACCAGGCATGGTAGCGGCTAGTTTTTCGGCGACATTGACCATTTGTTCATTGACAAAATCAGTGCCGGCCATATGGACGAATTTGTCGATTTGGGCGTGCATAGCCTGGATTACCGCAGGGTGTGAGTGGCCGGTGGAAATCACGGCGATGCCAGCGGCCATGTCTAGATATCTATTGCCGTCGACATCCCAGACTTCGCTGCCTAATCCTTTTTCCATCGCAAACGGATAAACTCGGCCCATGGTGGCAGCCAATACCGCAGCGTCACGGGACACCAACGAACTGCCGCGCGTACCAGGCACCGGCAGGCGCTGCGACCCGCGCAGTGCGACGTTAATTTCTTTAGTCATAAAACCTCCTCTTTACATTTCCATTCACTATCTATTGTGACGTGGGTCGCATGGTTTCGTCAAATATTGATTTTTTTAATCACCATGCGTTGCATGCGAATACACCCCATGGCAGTTGTATGGAACTGCCATAGGATGTCGACGCAGGCTACGTGCATATGTTACGTTGTGGGCGTATTGGTTGCCGTCTTGGTAGGTGTGGCGGTCTTGCTAGACGTAGGCGTCTTGCTAGACGTGGGCGTCTTGGTGGACGTCCTGGTCAGCGTAGACGTCCTAGTAAGCGTGGCGGTCTTGGTAAACGTCGCCGTCTTGGTGTACGTAGCGGTTGCGGTGCTGGTGAGTACGGGACCAAATGCAATGGGTGGCAAATAGTTGCCCATATGATCACTCAATTCACCTCGATAATAGGCATCGTTGTAGCCGAGTTCACCTTCGTCATTTAAGCCCCAACATTTAACTTTATTGGCATTGGTGATGGCGCAGGTGTAATTAAACCCGAGCGCGATTTGCTTGGCCGTGATGTCATCACCGAGGTTGACGGTGGCGAGATTATCGCCCATTTCGCCTGAGCCATCGCCACGCGTCGTGGTATCGCCATAACCCAGTTGGCCATTATCATTAAAACCCCAACACTTGACGCTGTCATCGTCGAGGATGGCGCAGGTATGAGATGTCGCTGCACTCAATGACTTGGCGGTATGCCCACTGCCCAGATCGACGAGTTGCAGGTTGGTACCCATCTCAGTTGATCCGTCGCCACGATGATCGGTTGTGCCGATGCCAAGTTGGCCATAATTATTAAGGCCCCAGCAAGCGACAGTACCCGTATCAAACAGCACACAGGTTGTGCCGGCACCGGTAATCAATTGCGTGATGATGCGTGACCCGACATCGACAGCGGTCAAGGATGCCATGCCGTAATCGCCACTTCTATCACCACGATTAGTGGTGTTACCTAGTCCGAGCTGCCCAAAATCATTACTGCCCCAACATTTAAGGCTATTATCGTCGAGCAAGGCACAAGTATAGTATGCACCACTCGCAATCGTCTTGGCGGTACGACCATTGCCGAGGTTGACGCTGTCCAGATTGGCCATCTCACCTGAATCGTCACCACGATTATCGCTGTCATCCAGCCCGAGTTGGCCAGCACCGTTTGCCCCCCAACACTTGACACTGGCATCGTCAAGGATGGCACAGGTATGGAATTTGCCGGCACTGATTGCCGTGGCAGTATGACCACTACCGAGATCAACTGCTAGCAGACTACTGCCCATTTCACTGGTATCGTCGCCACGATTGTCCATATCGCCTTGCCCAAGCTCACCATTGCCGTTATAGCCCCAACACTTGACACTATTATTGTCGAGGATGGCACAAGTATGTATTTCACCAGCACTGATTGACTTGGCGGTCCGGCCGCTACCTAAGTCGACGGCTGCGAGACTGCTGCCCATTTCATTAGCACCATCACCACGATTCAATGAGTCACCATAGCCCAGTTGTCCGGATGAGTTATTTCCCCAACACTTGACGGTATCGTTGGCGAGGATGGCACAGGCATGCAACGCTCCCGCCGCAATCGAGACGACTTCTTTGGCGCCGCCTACAGGGGTAGCAGTGCGGGTCTTGGAGCGGGTGGGGGTCTTGGAGCGGGTCACCGTTTTGCTTTTGGTGAGGGTTTTGCTTTTGGTGGGAGTGGGGGTATCGGTGGGAGTATTGGAAGGGGTAGGAGTATTGGAGGGGGTGGACGTATTGTTCACGTCGATACTGCCGAGATTAATGCCCATCTCATTTGAATCGTCGCCACGATTGAAGTCATCACCATAGCCGAGTTGACCTTGGGCGTTACTACCCCAACATTTCAAATCATAATTATCGAGGATGGCGCAGGCATGCCCCCCACCCATGGCCATCTTGAGCACGGTACGATTGGTGCCCAAATCGATGTCAGACAGACTACTCGGCACACTGACGCGGTCAGTCGCGTCGCCATAGCCTAGTTGGCCTTGGCCGTTATGGCCCCAGCATCTGATTTGGCCAGTGGTGAGCAAGACACACAC